>CALKAN010000116.1 GCA_937983035.1 uncultured Paenibacillaceae bacterium
TGAAGCAAATTGTCGTCGCCTATCAAGATTACATTGTGATGGAACCGACGTTGGATTCCGCGCTGAATCGCTTGCTTGATCTCATTGGCTCAGGCGTGCCTCCGGAAGAGGCCGATGATTATGTTGGCGAGCCGGGCGGCGATCAGACGGACGGCGGCGCGTTTGTGCCGGGAACGGAGCCGGCAGTCATTTTGGAACAAATTCGCGACGCATTCCGCGATTACAGGGAAGCTAATCAAAACGGAAATTACGCCGAGGCAGGACGCATCTTGCAAAATATAGAAAGAATGCTGCAAGCACAAGAACAAAAGCTCGATGAGCCGATGACTGAACAAACGCCCGCAGGGGAAGAAACGGATCCTTCTCCGGGAGCGGAATAGCATCAGCAGCAAGGAAAGAATAGAACAAAGAGCGGATCCAACAGATCCGCAAGATTATATGATTTTTGTGCAAACAGCCTCTTGGTGGTACAATGTTTATCATCAAGAGGCATTTTTTATATTTTTTGCATGCTGTCTATTGTTTTGATAGCAGCTGGAATGCCATTTTAAGAGAAAGTTTCATAGGTGAAAGGAGCTTTGATAAATGATAACCGAAACGATGGCGTCATTGGCCAAACATGTGAAAAAGCGGATTTGGATTTTTTCAGATTTGCAGCTGAGAAAACCGGAGCAAATTCGAAACATATTGGAGACGGCAATCGACGATTACCGGCAGCTGGGATTGGATTGCGATCAAATTTGGTATTTGGGCGATGCATTGATCGGAGCGGATGAGCGAGAATTGAAACAAGCGGCTCAGGTGCAAACCGAACTGCTGCGATCGTTAAACGTGCCGGTCAGATTCGTGCTTGGAAATCATGATATCGATTACATACGTTTGCAAGAAGGCGGCCAAAAGCATATTGCGTCATTTTTTCATGAAGCGGTGAAGCGCGTGCCGGGATGGAGGACGACGGACACGATCGAAACGCCGTATTTTACGGAAGATGTCGGAGATTTCAAAGTGTTTTTTCTATCTGACCATGCTGATTTGGCAGGAGATTGGTATACGAACGGAAGGATCATAGGATCAGAGGAAAAATATCCTTATCAGGAATCGTTTATAGGCCAATTGAAAGAAGAAATGGCCAATGCGGGCAAGCCGGTCATTATCGCCTCTCATTATTCATTTGCAGGAGGAAACCGGCCTTCGGAATTGTGGAACCGATTGCTGCCGCTGCCTGATCAAGCGAAGGTTGTTTTCTATGGACATTCGCATATCGGAGACCGGCATTGGGGCAAAGAGCATGTGTTCCGCAAAATTGCTTGCGTCGAACACCAGAGCATTCCACAGATTAACGTATCTTCATTGGAAAATATTAGAGGAGATAAAATACGATCCGTCTACCTGGAAATGTATCATGATCAAACATTGGGCGTATATTTCAGAGAGAGTGAGCGCAGGGAGTGGACGGAAATGCTGTTGTTGCCGATGAATTTGCCTGCTACAAGATAGTTTTATATCAGCGGGGATTTGCTGCTTTTAGAAAATGCAAGAGGCTTAAGCATGGGTCGTGACATGCTTAAGCCTCTTTTTTTGCGGGAAGAATCGTATTTTTATTGAAATAAGCGCAGAAGCAACACGCCTGAAACCGCAGCAGCCATGCCGGTCAGTTCCATTGGGGAAAATTTCTCTCGCAAAAATATTCTCGTATACAGCAAGATGAGCAGCACATTTAAAGATGCGACCGCAGACACCAAGCCGGTGAGTCCGTCTCGAAATGCGGAAATGATCAAGATCATGCCGAATACGTTTGTTAACCCGACGACCAGTCCCCAGCCGAAAGTGCGCGGGGCCGATTTCATGCCTTGCAGTTCTTTTTCTGACATGGCCGGATCAAGCAGGGCTCTTCGTTTCCGGCGATCTTGATCGATGCGCCAGCTGATGCCGAAACAGGCCGCGCCTGTAGCGAACATGCAAAATATCGTTGGAAATAAAGCCGCATCCAACATCGTCGAAAGCTTGCCGGTCATATCGTTCAAGCTGAAGAACAGCATGGCGAGCAGCCCCCACTGCGCTCCTTGCAAATTTTTGAGCGACAAGTCATTCGAATAACGAATCAAGATAATGCCAATTAAAATAACTGCAAACGCCGCCAGCTGCATCGTGCTCAATGTTTCTTTCCAAACGATGTATGCAAGCAATGCGACAAGCACCGGGGGCATGGCTGTCAAAATCGCAATGAGCGACGCCTTGCCTACGCTGAAGCCTTTGAACATGGATGCGTTGGCAGCAAAGGAGAAAATCCCCATCATTATTCCGACCAATGCGGCCATGCTCCACTGCTGCTGAAACAAAAGCAAACCGATCAGACTGACAATTGCTCCTGAGGCAAAAACGCCGAAGAGCATCAAATTTCGTTCATAGCCGTGTTTGGAAGACCATTGGTACAAAATTCCTCTCAACCCGAAAAAAACTGCCGACAGCAATGCATAAATTAGCCAAGTCATAGATGTCGTCTCCTTTTTGTCATAACATTTCTATCCTACCTGTCTTTCTATTCTTTCGTCAACTCTATGTTTTGTTTGCACAAAGAGAAGATCAAGAAATGAAATGATATGAGCAAAAAGGAGAGTTTTTTATTTCAACGTAATGTGTCCGCTCGTTGCCGAAAGCTTAATTTCGTGTTCGCCGCTGCCGTGCGTCCCGCTCCATTTGCGGTTGCTTTCAATCC
>CALKAN010000117.1 GCA_937983035.1 uncultured Paenibacillaceae bacterium
TAAGTGCCAGGCTCATCGATGTTCTTAATTTCAACAGCGCCTGCACCAATCGTGCAGTCGCTGGTTATGCTTACATGATTGCTGACTGTGCTGCCGATGCCTAACCAAGACCCTTGGCCAACTTTAACTGCTCCAGCCAAATGAACTCCAGGAGATATATGCACATAATCCTCTATGTGATTGTCATGATCTATGGTTGCACCAGTGTTAATAATGCAGCCTTTGCCAATGGCAGTGCAGCAATTAACAACTGTTCCCGCCATCAAGACTGTACCGTTGCCGATCTTCACCTGTTCTCCGATCACTGCACTTGGATGAATGATTAAAGGAAAGCTGGCGCCATATGTTTCAAGCGTTTCATAAAACCTTTGTCTCACGGCATTGTTGCCGATGCCCACACAGATTTCATATTCATCGATGTATTTCAGTACATCATCTGTTAACCCAATCACTTCCAAGCCCAAGGATGTTTTAATGCTTTTGTCATCATCTAAGAAAGCAATTTGATCCCATTGATTCATTTTCATTGCAATATCCGCAACTACTTTTCCATGACCGCCGGCGCCAATGATTAATAGTTTATCAGTCACGATTTCGCTTCCCCTTTTTGCGTTCCTCTAAATGGTTCCATCGTAGCTGATGTGTTCGAACTAATGCCTTCTCGAATGAAAACTTTTTTGATCGTAGTCAATATAATTTTCCAATCCTCAATGAAACTGAGATTGTCCACGTACTGAACATCAAGGTCAAATCTTTCTTCCCAACTAATAGCATTCCTGCCGCTGATCTGCGCTAACCCTGTTAATCCCGGACGCACCTCATGGCGGCGCCTTTGATGATCGTCATATAATGTTAAATATTGTACGAGCAAAGGGCGCGGTCCAACAATCGACATATCCCCTTTGATGATGTTAAATAGTTCGGGCAGTTCATCAAGAGAAGTCGATCTCAAAAACTTTCCAAATGTTGTAAGCCTTATATGATCAGGAAGCAGTTCTCCATTTTCGTCTCTTTCGTCTGTCATGGTTCTAAACTTATACATTGTAAATATTTTTTCATTCAATCCTGGTCTTTCCTGTTTAAATAAAATTGGACTTCCTAACTTCAAACGTACAAGCATTGCAACAATAAGCAGCACAGGACTAAGAATGATAATTGCAATAAAGGCAAGCATAAAATCCATTGGTCTTTTTACATAATTTTTATAAAATTGACCTTTACGGCTGTTCATTATTTCATCCACAGCTCCTTTACATGCTTTACAACTCTTTCTAAGTCCTCATCCGTCATTTTCGTGTCGGAAGGCAAACAGATGCCATTGTCGAACAACTTCTCCGATACGCCAGTTCCAATAAAATCATAATTCCTAAAGAAAGGCTGCAAATGCATTGGCTTCCATACCGGCCTGGACTCGATATTTTCTTCTTCTAAAGCTTCCATAACATCCAGCGGTCTCACTTTGCCGTTTAACGTCATGCAGCTCAGCCAGTAATTCGGTTCATTCCATTCATTAATAGGCATAAATTCGATGCCATCCAATCCGCCCAATTCTCGTTTATAGAACTCGTAAATGTATTTCTTCTTCACTGCGCGCTCACTAAGTACTTTCAGCTGCCCTCTGCCGATGCCCGCCATAATGTTGCTCATCCGATAATTAAAACCAAGTTCGCTGTGCTCATAATGTCGGGCCGGATCTCTGGATTGGGTTGCCCAAAACCGTGCTTTCGCAATTGCTTCCTCATGATCGGATACGAGCATCCCCCCGCCGGAAGCAGTGATGATTTTGTTGCCGTTAAAAGAGAAAATGCCAAAATCGCCGAGCGAACCCGTATGTTTTCCTTTATAATAACTGCCCAAAGATTCCGCTGCGTCTTCGATCAATGGAACTTGATGATGTTGACACAATTCTATAATCCTGTCCATATCCGCTGACAAGCCGTACAGGTGAACAACAATGACTGCTTTTACTTCAGGATATTTAGCAAAAGCTTCTTCTAATGCATCAGGACACATATTCCACGTTTCAACATTGCTGTCAATAAATACTGGGACGGCATTTTGATAAATAATCGGGTTCGCCGTTGCTGAAAAAGTTAATGATGGGCAAAAGACGATGTCCCCTTTTTCCACGCCCGCTGCGCGCAATGCTAAATGAATAGCTGCCGTGCCAGATGAAAGAGCGGCTGCAGATTTCACGCCAGCGATTGCTGCAACTTCCTTTTCGAATTCATCGACATTTTTCCCTAAAGGGGCGATCCAATTCGTTTCGAAGGCCTCTTGAACGTATTGCATCTCATATCCTTCATCGCTCATATGCGGGGATGCAAGATAAATCTTCTTTTTCGATGTAACGGTGCCAGGCATAGGGCAGTCTCACCTCCGTAGTTTGTGCTTCACATGTTTTTTTGCAATAAAAACAAGATCCAACAGAACATTTAAAAAAATTTTTTTTAAATCCTCTGCTGCACCTTGTTTGCTGAGTTTGAATGGGGCCTCTAACCCCGCCTCATCTCCACACCATCGACGATTTACGTCTAAGGCGGAACCTGTTTTCTCTTCCGCCCACAGCATGGCCGAGTGCCTGCGTTGATAAGGGTTCAGCAGACTTCACCCAGATGTTGCATATCTAAATCCTAATCAACGTTATATATGCAGTTCTTCATATCATGAACGATGCATTCCGCCACATATTCTCAGTCTCGCTGCAGGAGGCTGTTTCGGCGTTTTCAGCCATAACTGCCGCAAGCAAAAGAATGCGGCGCTTAATGCACCGATTTGTTTGCGATCGCTCATATTCAAATTCATTCGATGTAAGACGACAAAATGTTACATTTCGTATCATTACGCGCGTGCCAAAACGTTCGAAGGCTGCGCCACCGGGGCAGGTTTGCTCTTGATCGTCCACTGATAAGTCGGAACCAGCTTCTTCAATGTGTTGCGGATTTGATCTGGTTCGCTGTCTAATTCATGCAAGAGACTCGCTAATGCAACTTCCATTTCCTCTGGAGTGATGCATTCCGGTTTGCCAATAAAGATGCGATTATGCTTCGTCGATGTTAATCCTTCTTCAGCCGTTAACAATTCTTCGTACAGCTTCTCGCCCGGGCGCATGCCTGTAAAAACGATTTCAATATCTTTCCCGGGTTCAAAGCCGGATAAGCGAATCAAGTCTTGGGCCAAGTCGAGAATCTTCACCGGCTCGCCCATATCGAGCACGAACACTTCCCCGCCTTTGGCAAATGCGCCGGCTTGAATGACCAGCTGCACGGCTTCTGGAATCGTCATGAAATAACGAACCATTTCCGGATGAGTCACTGTCACCGGTCCTCCGCGTTTAATTTGTTCCTTAAAATATGGAATCACGCTGCCGCGGCTGCCAAGCACATTGCCGAACCTTACCGAAGCAAAGATCGTCTCGCTTTCGGCGCTTAAGCTTTGCACGTACATTTCTGCAAGCCGCTTCGTCGTCCCCATCACGCTCGTCGGATTGACTGCTTTATCGCTGGAAATTAAGACAAACCGCTCACACTTGTAAGCATTTGCGGCATCGGCGACATTTTTCGTTCCGAATACGTTGTTCTTAATCGCTTCTGCTGGATCTTTCTCCATTAACGGCACATGTTTGTGCGCGGCCGCATGAAACACCACTTCCGGCCGATGCGTTTGGAAGATCGCATGCATGCGATCCCGATCCTGCACGTCAGCGATAATCGTTTCGAACGGAACATCAGAAAACGTGCGCCGCAATTCGGTTTCAATTTGGAAAATGCTGTTCTCTCCATGTCCAAGCAAAAGCAGCTTTTTCGGCGAAAACGGACAAATCTGACGACACAGTTCTGAACCGATCGAACCGCCGGCTCCTGTGACCAATACCGTTTTGTCCGTCACATAATCTGCAATGCCTTTCAAATCCACTTTCACTGGATCTCTGCCTAACAGATCTTCCACTTCGACATCGCGCATTTCTTCAATGCTGACTTTACCATTAATCAGCTCGCCAATATTCGGTACGATCTTCAGTTTCGCTCCCGTCGTTTTGCATTGTTTAATAATGCGGGAGATTTCTTTGCGGCTTACGGAAGGCATTGCAATAATAATGTCATCAATGAAATAAGATTCAACAGCCTCTTGAATTTGGTCCGTTGTCCCATAAACCGGCAATCCTTGAATCTCTAATTTCTGCTTGCGCTCATCGTCATCCAGGAATAAGATCGGCTCCATGCCGGCTTTCGGATTCTGCTTCATCTCTTTCGCAATTAACATGCCGCAATTGCCTGCCCCGACAATTAATGCTCTGCGCCTTCTGGCAGGCTTTTGTTGATTGATGTAATAGTCGCGCAGTTTCCGCCAAGTAAACCGGCTGCCGCCGATCAGCAGCAAAGCGGATTCATAGGTCATCAAAGCGGCTGGCAGCGGAAACCATTCTCCCATATAAAATGAAATGAGGAGATAACTGACGCAAAGCCCTGCTGTTACGGCTTTAATTAATGCTAACAATTCATCGATGCTGGCATATCGCCACATCCGCCGGTACATCTTGAAGTAAACCATGCTGGCCGTAACGAACAACACGGACAATGCAGCAAATAATGCGAATTCAAATACGCTCGCTGAAGCAGCGCCGCCCCGAACAGCCAGCGCTGCGGCCAGCGCCGCACTGAATAAAATTATGGCAATATCTACACACATCAAGATGAATATTCTTTGCCGCATACCATCACTCCTTAGGATGCGCTAGCAAATGATACGCACTTAAGATTTTCAATTCACAGCGGATTGCCTGACTGCGAAGCCCCAACGATGCATGAGGCTGCCGCGCATGAACCTAGTGCTGTTTTTTTCATCATAATTAATCTATGTTACGAACAAGTTAATGCATTGTTACAAAATGTATTCTCAAATATTTAAATATTGTTACGTTTTGTATCTATTATATTATAAAAACTTCGGAAACTGATGAAAAATCCCGTTCGCATGATCTGCGTTTCCGAAAAAGGCCTCTTTTGCTTGCCTTATCTGCAGGCAATCATTTGTATTGATAATAATAATAGTACGATTCTGCTTCCCTGCGATTCTGGTTGTTTAACACTACGCCAAGCAAATTCGCATTCACATACTCCAAGTTCGCCTTGCACTTGCGGATCAGATCGCGCTTTGTCTTCCCAGAGCTTACGACGAGAAGCACACCATCGCTGCGAGAAGCAATCACTTGTGCATCTGTAAGCGCCAATGCGGGCGGCGTATCAATTAAAATCACATCGAACTGTTGCCTTAACTCATCGAGCAGCATGCCCATGCGTTTCGTCGCAAGGATCTCTGCCGGATTCGGCGGCATCGGTCCGGATGTAAGCAGGAACAATTGATCCACATCTGTCGCTTGCATTTCGTCTTCGAGCGTGCTGATATTGGCCAGCACATTCGTAAGCCCTTTTCGATTGGTGCGGGCAAAAACGCGATGAAGCGTCGGCTTGCGCAAATCTGCGTCTATCAACATGACCCGCTTGCCGTCTTGCGCATAAGCGACGGCCAAGTTAGATATCGTTGTTGTCTTGCCTTCCCTCGGCTGAGCCGATGTGACGGTAATCACTTGCATCGCTTGATCAATCGCCGAAAACTGTATATTCGTCCGCAGCACTCTGTACGCTTCTGAAATCGGCGACATCGGCTCTTCGATCGTAATGAGGCGGCGCTCGTTACGCATTCGGGTTCGCATACGGCTTTCCTCCCATCTCTTGGCTCAGTTCTTCGGTGTGCCGCTTGCCGGACTTATACGGTTTCATCTTGACGATGACCGCTAATGTCGGCATTCCAAGCGCCTTCTCCACATCTTCTTCGCTCTTGATCGTGTCATCCAAATATTCAAGCAAAAACACCAGACCAAACGCTGCCATCATCGACACGACAAACGCAATCGCAATGTTGAGCAGCGGATTCGGTTTAATTGGTTTTGCGGTATTGCTGTATTTTGCTTCATTTAATATGGTGACATTATCAACGCGCATGATGTTCGGAATTTCTTCTTGAAACGTATACGAAACAGCATTGGCGATCTCTGCCGCTCGATTGTAAGATTCATCCGTCACTTGCACGGTCATGACTTGCGTATTATTCACCGAACTGACATTAACCTTTCTCGCCAGCTGTTCCGCGTCTAAATTGAATTCCGGATGCTTCTCCACCACCCGGTCTAAAATCCGCGGCGTCAACATGATCTCTTTATACGTATCAATCAATCGAATATATGTATTAATGTCATTCAAGCTTAATTGCTGGTATTGCACTGAGTCGTCAGATTGATTGACAATCAGTTTCGTCGATGCTTGATAAACAGGCGTCAGCAGCGTGTAGCTGATTATTCCGGCAGCAGTCGTGCCTAAAATGACGATCAGCACAATCCACCAAATCCGTTTGCGAATAATGCGCATAATATCTTTTAAGTCAAGTTCTTCCATGATTTCTCTCCGTTTCATCGGGATGCTTCCCGGTAATCAATTGTAATGCCCAGTCGTGAAACTCCGGGTAGCGCGGATCGTCCTCGTAATACGTCATTACCTTCACCAGCAAGTCCAGCAGCCGTTTCTTAAACGCACACGGTTCTATGTAATTGAGTTCATACTGATACAAACCTTTCATTGAAGTGCATGATTTCACTGCGCCTTCCAACTCGATCGTCTGTCCCCATACTTCCAGCTGCAAACTGAGCACATCGCCCGGTTTAAAATCATATTCTGTAATAAAGGACAGGCCGGCCGAGTTCAGATCCGTCACAACGACTCGGCGTGAAATCATTTCATCCCGTGCGGTTTCATCGGCTGCGGCTTTCGTCTGATTCTGTGCAACCGGTTTCTGCAATGGGCGAGCTTCGCTGCCTGCAGATCGTGTTCCGCCTTCATCAATATGCTGCCGCGGCTGCTTCTCAGACAGCTTAATAGAATGAAATAAATAATGCAAACTTGTCGGGTTCAACGAATTCGCACTCATTCCAACGCTTCCTTTGCATATACTATAGAACAGCAGCGTTCATATAATCATTGTCATCTCCATGCTCAATCCGCATGTTTGCTGATCAAAAATGGAGCAATGACACTCCTTTCATGAACGCACAAATCACCATAATAATAACCCATGCCCGGATGATCCGCACAAGAATATGTTATTCATGACTACGGACATTATTCTATCAAATTTCGATACGCAATGTATCCCTGCTATAGTCAATAATGTAAAGGACTTCCTAAATAATGTCAAGAGGATTTCGTCGATTCCATTCGATCCATCTCGACAGCATAATGCGTTAAAATATTACAAAAGAACCATAAAATACTAGTCTTATTTTAATATAGACGCGTTTACTTATATAGAGACATCACGATAGAATAATACTTGCGGACCAGCAAAATTGAGTTTTTATGCACATTTTTATAATAAAGGGGGAATTCGCGATGAATTGCGGACATCGGTTAGCACATCTGCGCAAGACACGCCGCCTCACGCAGCAAGAAGTCGCACAAGCGATCGGCGTCTCACGCGCCGCCTATTCCCATTATGAACACAACCGGCGAAAACCCAATTATTTGATATTAAAACGAATCTCTAATCTATTCCAAGTTTCCACCGATTACCTTCTCGGTCGAACTGAAGATCCTATAGCCATGCTTCCGCATATGACAGACTATCAGGCAATGAAACACCGCTCCAACAATACGGTTACAGCACGCGCTGAACCAGCTCCGAAGGAATTTTCAATTCAGCACCTTCAGCCGCACCAGCTGCACGAATCTCGCATCCCGTTTCAAATTCCTGCTCCCGAATTTGAGCTTACTGATCTCAATCTTTACAAGAAGCATCGTTTTACGATTGACGGCCAGGCCGTCACAGAAGAAGAGGCGCAAAAATTCATTCAGTTCATTCGATCTGAGCGAAAAGAAAGCTGAACATGGAAGCAATGGACTAATCTGATCGCTCCAAACAGGATCATTTTGCGATCAGATTAGTCCATCCCCTGCTCAAAATGATACATTTTGTTTCCAAAATAGTAAAATAGTATGCAAAATTGCAAAAAAGTATTAATATAATTAACATATGAAATTTCACATAGTTATTGCATAGCTTTTATTGGAATGAACTTTTATAGACTGGAAATCTATAAAAAGAACTGCTGCTATAGGAATTATTAAGAAAGTACTATTAAGATTTTACATGATGTATTATTAGGATGTTTGCACTAACACGATTCGCAGATCACATCTAGCAGAATTCTTCTGAACGAGGTCATCTTGACTGCGGCACCATCAGTGCTTATCCTGAAACTCCTGGCTGCCTGCCCTCAGCGCTGCGCGGCTCTGCTCCAATGTGAGCATGAATCATCACTGTCAAAGGGGTCCAGTATAGTCATGGTGTACGGTAATCGCATTGCTGAACTCAGAAAAAAGCACAATTACACACAGGCAGACATGGCCTCAGCATTAGGCATTTCTCGCTCTGCGTTGTCTCATTATGAACTGAATCGCCGCGAACCTGATCTCGATACGCTGTATCGCATTGCTGAAATGTTCAACGTAACCATCGATTATGTATTAGGACGCAGCGATCAGCCGCATGCCGTTCATGCGAATGCGACGCCTGTAAAACCACATGTCGCGCAATTCGTGGACAGTCTTGAACTGTCTGACACGCAAATTTTAGAACAATTCGAAATTACCCTGGACGGCCAGCCTTTAACAGAAGAAGAAGCAAAACTGTTCATCGACTTTATTCGAAACCAACGCGGCATTCCCGCACACGTGTGAACGAGTCGATTTCAGCAACGATCTGCTCATTGCTTGCTTCATATTGTTCGATGACCTTTCCAGTCCTTAAATGAATCGATCTTTCATGTCTTCTATTCTATTTAAAATCACTGCAGCATCATTGCTGCAAAGATTCAACATCATTGCTGCAAAGTTTGACTGCATTGATTAATGATTGCGATTTCATTGACAAGATGATCAAAATGATTTGTCGTTCGGTCATGGACTTTCAGATTCGAACATGCTTTCATTCGATACGGCTGTTCGATCCGCGTGATTACGCGTCATTTTCCTTTTTCTCCAAGCGAGCAATCTCTTCAGGGAACAAATTCGTTTCTTTCAGCCGCTCAAGGCTGATGCCCAATTGTTTCAAAATTTCAATAACGTCTAATTTAATTGCTGTGTTTTCTTTTGCACACATAAGCTCACCCTCATTCTTTTCGTATTCTAGCAATGCTGTTGAAATTTAAGAAAAAATCTCTAATTTGGGTATTTTGTCCTACATCTATCATACCACTCCTTTGTTCGACTTAGCTATAGTTTTTTGAGCAAAAACGGTAAATCACAAAAAATTAATTTTGTCAAGCACTTTTCACGCTCTTGAAAAGTTAAGGAATCTCTTCGCTTCTTATTGTAAGATGATAATTGGTGCGTCCATGCAGTGACTTTAGTACTATTCTTACAATAAGAGGTGATTTTGCATGACTAAATCTGTTCTCGATGTCGAAAAAGTAATGACGCAACTTGGATATAACCAAGACAAAATTCAACACGTGATTGCACATGTCATCAGCGGTGACGCTGCGATGAACACAACAGGCGAACATGCAGCGCCTTCCAACCAAACAATGAAGGAATAAATTTGATTCCAGGCTGGATATCATGTTGATTTTGCGTTGTCCACGCGCTTAGTTCATGGCCGGCAAACAGCGGCCCCGATAACCGAAGGCGGAAAATCTTGTTGATCTAAGCTGAGCCGCCAGGATCAATTGCATCCTTTTGTGGATTCATGCCTTTTAGGCTGAACATCTGCAGCTTGGATGAACATGTTCGATTCATTAAAGAACTCAAGCAGGTTCTGGCCGTCTAAATGACACGTCTTCAGTAAACTGTCTCGTACAGCAGCTTAAGACCAGCGACTGATTCTAGTGAGACAACCTTCGACTCATGATGCGGTTATTATTCATCCTAAACAGCATGCTGAATAGATCCAGCAGCACACAATCGCTCATCATTTTTATTATGCACATACATACAAAGATGCGCGTATCCGTGAAGCCGGCCTAATTTTGTCCGAAGCCATTCACCCCCTTTTTTAATTACTAACGTTCAATTCGGCTGTTTGGTTTCACTTGCCAATAAATTGGCGCAGCATGTTTTTTTATCTTTCCATCAAAAAAGGCGTGATCGTTAATTTTTTTGTCAGCGCTTCCATAATTTTTTTCCAAACAAACCATCCGCATTGCCCCGCCTGTCATCTCAACCAAAATCCCATAACAACAATCCCATAACAACAAATCAAGCGTCGTTGAAAATGACCGATATTTAATTATAAAGGTGCTCGGTCCATCCATAATTGCCTCCGCATTCATCACGGATGGCAACAGAAAACAAATCTGCTTACTAGCATTTTTACATATTTCCTGCATGTTTGGCAATAAGCTGTTCGACCTTTTCACAAAAAAGTGACCGCAGTCATCAGCGAACGTATGGTCTATTATTCCTGCAAAGTGCAGCTCTATCAAGCTTTTCATGTGACATATCGCATTTTTAAAATATTAAATATTCTATATAATATATTATAATATATTAGCAATTATGATGCAGGAGCGTGTACAAATTTTTAATCATGCCAACGATTTTTGACTCGGCTGATAGGTTTTCTCCAGCGATTTTTCTGCCTTGCTGTTATTTAAATTTATAATTGTCGGGATTTCTAGTTTTTTTCAAGATCATTTCTTATAGGGATGCATTCGGCGCAGCCTATTTGTATTGTGAAATTTCCATGACCATTCAGCTGACAGAGATTGCAGCCAATAAATGTTTCCGGGAATCAGACGGCGTTTTCTCGATATGGAGATTGCGCAGGTCATTCCAAGATATTCGATCATCCCCCTTTAATATTGAATCGGGATTCAATATATTTGAATAAAACAACATCTTTCAACCTATTAAACATTCTGTGTTACGCTTCCAAAGCCAAAACACTTATTGCCTGCATATATGCTGAATTTCCAATGGCTGACTCAGGAATCGCAAAAAAAAAACGCCAGCCTATTTTTAGGCCGGCGCTTAGCAAAAAGCAAATTTATTCATCAATCAACCGATAATGAATGTTCACATGCCCTCCGGCAGCGCCCCTCGCCAGCCAAGCTTCAGCTTTTGCGCCAGCGCATCTGCCGCATCTTGCAGCTCTGGATTAGAAGCAAGATTTTCCGTCTCGCCTGGATCAGAAGCATGGTCATACAATTCTTTAGCCAAACAGACGCCTGTTTCTTGATCGATCCATTCGGTGTAGCGATAACGTGCGGTTCGAATAGAACAGCCCATCACTTGACCATAAGGAACTTGTTTCGATTGTCCCGGAGCGCCCGGCCACCTTGGAAATTGGCTGAAGGCGGCGTCTTTCCAACGAAAATGATCAGGCCTGTTTACATCCATCAGCGGCAGCAGGCTTAAACCTTCCAGCCGTTCAGGTTTTTCCAATCCGCATAAATCGCAAAGCGTCGGATAAATATCGACTAATTCAACAAGCTCCTTAATCTTATTGCTCTTTTCAAAACCAGGCGCACTGATGATCAATGGCACCCGCGTGTCTAATTCAAAATTCGTCGTCTTGCCCCACAAGCCGTGCTCGCCTAAATGCCAGCCATTGTCCCCCCACAGCACGATGACCGTATTGTCTCGAAGTCCTAAGCGATCAAGATGATCAATCACTTTGCCAATCTGCGCGTCAACATAGCTTGCGGCGGCATAATATCCGTGAATCAGCGTCAGCGCCTTCTCTTCATCGATCGGCCCAACATCTGGTATATCCGTATAGCCTCGAAGCTCCATTAAGTCATGCAAAGCGATATCCGGACATCCTTTTGGCTTTGAAGCAAACTCCGGCAAAGTCAGCTTGCTGCGATCATGCATGTCCCAATATTTTTTCGGCGCGCTGAACGGCAAGTGCGGCCTGCGAAACCCAACCCCGAGAAAAAACGGCCGGTCTTTAATCGTATTCAATACGGCCATCGCAGCCTCCGCAACACGGCCGTCGATATAGGCAGTGTCTGGCACATCCGCACATTCAGCAGCAGCTGCTTTGCCTATTTTCTTGCCTGATTGCTGTGCCAGATTTTCTGGCAATGCGTATTTGCCGCCGATCGCATCCGTGACATCCAGCGTTTCAGGCACAGACCATGACTGCGGATCTCTCATTTCTTCTGGATCATGATATATTTTTCCGACGCATTGCGTATGATAGCCGTTATTTTTAAAATGCTGCGGCAGTGTCACGACATCAGGCAACGCTTCCCTGAAATGAGTTTTCAAATCCCAAACTTTTGTCGTATCCGGGCGCAGACCCGTCATCAAAGACGCTCGCGAAGGATTGCATACCGCCTGCTGACAGTAGGCATATTGAAATAAGGCGCCGCGTCCAGCCAATTCATCGATGTTCGGCGTCTTCGCGAAATCATCGCCGTAACACCCGAGCTGCGGCCGCAAGTCATCAACAGCAATAAACAGCACATTCGGTTTCATCATCCATTCCTCTCTTTTCTTTCATCGATTTTTGCCTGAAAAAATATCATGCTTTGCATATTCATTTTCAGCGGATTTGGCATATTCGATCTAAACGGTAATCACATAGACTAGAATCACTCTGTTTGCTAGTATTAAATTAACAAGCGAACTTGCAACGAACGCACGGGAGTGAGGCAGATGTACCCCGACTACAAATTTGACTACCCCAATATGGATACGTCTTTTCCTTTTTTCATGAAACTGAAAAGATACCATTGCGTGCCGCTGCACCGGCATGATTTTCTGGAATTTTCATTAGTTGTGGAAGGCGAAGGAACGGAAACGATCAATGGCACAACCCATAACATGTCTCCGGGCACTTTAACATTGCTGCAGCCTTACCAAGTCCATGAATTTCGCGCGCTGCCCGGTCAATCTTTGCTGATGTATGTTCTTAATTTTGATTTAAAATTACTCGACCATTCCGATATGGAAGAAAAACTGTCATCGATTTTGCTGAACATGACTGAAGATGCCGCCCCTTCGTACGTAGAACTGACGCCGCAGCAAATGCAAGATTTCATCGCCTTGTTTGAGAAAATGAAAAAAGAATACGATCACGATTTTCCTTGGAAAAATATCGTTCTGCGTTCCCAACTGATGGAAGCGCTTTGTTATTTTGACCGTGTGCGCAGATCGAAATATCCTTATGACATGCAAGACATGAACGCTGGAAACAAGAAAACGATTTGGCAAGTCATTCACTATTTGCATCGAAACTATTTGGAGCCCGTTACGCTGACTGAAGTGGCCGGAAAATTCGATTACCATCCATCTTACCTCAGCGAATTAATGAAAAAACATCTCGGGCAAAATTTCATCCATTTCATTCAAGAGCTGCGCATCCGCCATGCTTGCAGCCTGCTCCTTTCCACCGATATGCCCATCCCGGAAATTGCCGAAGAATCCGGCTTTAACTCTGTGCCTACGTTCACCCGCGTCTTTCGCCGGCATAAAAAAATGTCCCCTTCCCAATTTAGAAAATCGAGAAAGGGGAAATAAGCATCATTCTTGGCCGTTACTTGATCGATAAGCGCCTTTTTCGGAGCAGCCAAACAGCGGCAGCAGCAAGGATGGCAAAACCGCTGATCAGCGATGCAGCAACCAGCGCTGCAGATGTTTCTGCTTCCGACTGCTCTGCTCTATTGTCTGCGCTTTCGTCCTCTCCTGCATCCGCTTCGCCAGATTGATCCCCTGCAGACGAATCATTTGCTGCATCAAGCGAAGAACCGCTCAAACCAGCCGCTCCCTGCTCATATACTGCGCGCACTTCATCCGCAATAAGCGCTTGGCGATAATACTTCACTTCGTCAATGCGGCCTGACCAATGACGGCTGTTGTTTGGATTTTTATCATAACCGAGCGTTGGCGCAATCCCGGCATCCGCATAATCAAACTGCTCAGGTTCAAACGGTCCAGCGCTTTCCACCCTTTCTCCATTAATATACAAATTCAACAATGGACCTTCTCTTACCGCCGCTAAATGCGTCCAAACGTCCACGCTTAACTGCCCCGGCTCCGTCGCAGCAGCGATGACTTGTCCTCCGCCGTCCATGTTCACCCGAATCCGGCCGTCTTTTTCTGCGCGAATCCACCATTGCGGCTTCCCAGATCCGACTTCCCCATGCCAAAACAAGATGAGTTGAGATTGGCCCAAGCGCTCATCCGGCTTGATCCACATGGAAAGGGTAAAATCATCGGTGCCCGAATCGAACACGCCGCCGTCTTCTGCCTCAACATGGGCGCCCTCTCCATCAAGCACTAAACTGCGGCCATGCACGCCGCCATCATCCAGCACGGCCCCGTTGCGCAGCCGGCCGCTCGGTCCTTGCCCCTCGCCTCTGGCGTCAACAACCCGCCCATCTAAAGAAGTTTCAAAATCCCAGTGCAGCACAGGTTCCGGGATGTTGC
>CALKAN010000118.1 GCA_937983035.1 uncultured Paenibacillaceae bacterium
TTGACGCGGCTTGCCATTGATCACCATCGAGCAAGCTCCGCACACTTCTTCAAGACAGTTCGCTTCCCAAACGACAGGCGTTGTCCGCTCCCCTTTCGCATTCACGGGGTTTCTTTGTATTTCCATAAACGCGCCGATCAAATTCATGTTTGGCCTGTACGGAATTTCAAACTCTTCCTTGTAAGGCTTGCTGTTTTGATCTTGCTGACGAGTCACAATGAGTCGTACTGTTTTTTGCTTAGCAGCCGTTTCCGCCATCGATTAGCTCTCTCCTTTCTTCTTGTCCGAGGTATAATCTCGTTTTCTTGGTTTGATCAAGGAGACATCGACATCTTCATAGCTGAACTCCGGCCCGTTTGGCGTCCATGCTGCCTTTGTCGTTTTCAGCCAGTTCTCATCATCCCGCTCAGGAAACTCCGGCTTGTAATGAGCGCCGCGGCTCTCATTGCGGTTCAAAGCACCGATCGTAATCACACGCGCAAGCTCAAACATGTTCCACAGATGACGAGTAAATGTGGCAGCTTGGTTGCTCCAGCGTGATGTATCCCCAATGTTGATGTTTTTATAGCGTTCCATCAATTCTTGAATCTTGTCGTCTGTTTCCTTCAGCTTTTTGTTCTCGCGCACAACCGTCACGTTGTTCGTCATCCATTCGCCAAGCTCTTTGTGCAATTCGTATGGATTCTCATTGCCGCTGTCCATCTTCATAATCTTTTCAAATTGTTCTTCTTGACGCTTCAATTCTTGATCAAACAAGACAGAGCTGACGTCTTCTGCTGATTTGTCCAATCCTTGAATATATTCCACGGCTTTCGGACCTGCCACCATG
This sequence comes from uncultured Paenibacillaceae bacterium, assembly GCA_937983035.1. Classification (GTDB taxonomy): domain Bacteria; phylum Bacillota; class Bacilli; order Paenibacillales; family CALAME01; genus CALKAN01. The sequence continues at coordinate 830 of CALKAN010000118.1, forward strand.
CCGCCGAACAGGCAAGACAGAAGCGAATTGGCGCCCAAACGATTCGCGCCGTGGTACTGATAATCGCACTCGCCGGCCGCGAACAAGCCTGGGATATTCGTCATATGGTTGTAATCAATCCAAAGGCCGCCCATGGAATAATGAACTGCCGGGAAGATCTTCATCGGAACTTTGCGCGGATCGTCTCCCATGAATTTCTCGTAAATTTCGAGAATGCCTCCCAGCTTTACGTCCAATTCTTTCGGATCTTTATGGGATAGATCCAAGTAAACCATGTTCTCGCCGTTAATGCCCAGCTTTTGATTTACGACGACGTCAAATATTTCTCTCGTGGCAATATCCCGCGGCACCAAGTTTCCGTAAGCCGGATATTTCTCTTCAAGGAAATACCAAGGCTTGCCGTCTTTGTACGTCCATACCCGTCCGCCTTCTCCGCGTGCAGACTCACTCATTAAACGCAGTTTGTCGTCTCCCGGAATAGCTGTCGGATGGATTTGCACAAATTCACCGTTCGCATAGATGGCTCCTTGCTGATAAACTGCGCTGGCAGCCGATCCTGTATTAATCATGGAGTTCGTCGTTTTGCCGAAAATGATGCCGGGTCCGCCTGTGCACAACACGACAGCATCAGCGCGGAATGTGCGGAATTCCATGGTGCGCAGATCTTGCGCAGTTAATCCGCGGCAAACTTGGTTTTCATCCAATACGACCGAAGTGAACTCCCAATGCTCGTATTTCGTCACTAAGCCCGCAGTCTCCCAGCGCCTTACTTGCTCGTCAAGCGCGTACAGCAATTGCTGTCCTGTCGTTGCGCCGGCATAAGCTGTCCGGTGGTGCTTCGTGCCTCCGAAACGGCGGAAATCCAATAAACCTTCCGGAGTTCTGTTGAACATGACGCCCATCCGATCCATTAAGTGGATGATGCCGGGAGCTGCCTCGCACATGGCTTTCACCGGCGGCTGGTTTGCAAGGAAATCTCCGCCATAGATCGTATCGTCGAAATGCTCCCAAGGAGAATCGCCTTCCCCTTTCGTATTGACCGCCCCATTAATTCCGCCTTGCGCACAAACGGAATGGGAACGTTTAACCGGAACGATCGAAAACAGATCCACATGGACACCTGCTTCTGCAAGCTTAATGACCGTCATTAATCCTGCAAGACCGCCTCCGACTACTGCTACTCTATGATTAGCCATGATACCTTCCCCCTTAGCCGATTTTTGTCACTGTTGCTGCTGTGTTAACTGCTTCTGTCGCAAATGATTCATCCGTAAATCCGGCAAGCGCCATAACAAACATGATGGACATAATGACGAACACTCCGCCCCAAATATAAGCGGAAACTCGCTGTGCTCTTGGTCCAACCGTAATGCCCCATGTCACCAAGAAATTCCACATGCCGTTGGAAAAGTGGAAGCTCGCAGCGACTGCACCGATCACATAGAGCGTGAAATAGATCGGGTTGGATAACAGTTCGTGCATTAATACGCCGAAGTCGCTGTGTTCAACGTTGCCCAGCGTAACCTGAAAGCGCGTATCGTAAAAGTGCCAAACAATATAAACGAATGTGATGACCCCTGTAATGCGCTGCCACATGAACATATGGTTGCGAAAATATCCGAAGTTCGTCACGTTATTGCGTGCTTGATATGCGACATACAAGCCGTATACGCCATGATAGAGCAACGGGATCCAAATGAGGAAAATTTCTAAAAACAACACCAACGGCAGTCCTTGAATAAATTGTACCGCACTGTTGAAGCCTTCCGGCCCGGCATTAAATGCCTGGTAATTCGTGATCATGTGCTCGAGCAAGAAAGCTCCCAAAGGGATGACGCCCAGCAAAGAATGCAATTTTCGCGAATAATACGAATTGACTTTCATAGTTAACCCCTTTCTTTCCACTGATTGACAATTTTCGCCTATGCCAGCTTATGTATAGACGGTTTAATCAGGACAAGCCATATTCCATTGTACTTCTGCCGCATGACATCGTCAACAAATTGTCATATTTTATTTTACTCATTTCCACCTTATAATGGTAGTGCATTTATATTATAATATATTATAACTAATTGACATAAGGAGTTCAGACATGCTGGAATCCCTTTATTATTTTACCGTTATTGTCGAACAAAAGAGCTTAAACAAAGCTGCCGCCAAGCTCAATATTTCTCAGCCGGCTTTGTCCCGCAAACTGGCTAAACTGGAACAAACCTTGGACGTGCAGCTGTTTGAGCGCGTAGGAAAAAAGCTGGAGCTTACCCGCATCGGCCAAGTCGCGCTGGAATATGCGCACGAATTCAAACAGCTCGATCAACGATTTCGTCTCGCCTTAGAAGAGTACAAGAATGAAAACATCGCCAGTTTAACGATTGGAGCCAGTTTAACCACCTTGCAATCGACCTTGCCGGATTTGATCGGATTGTTGACGAAAGACAGCCTGTCCATCGATATCAAAACAGTGACTGGGAAGACCCACGAAATCGTATCCCTGGTGAAACAAAATCAAGTAGATATCGGACTGGTCGCTTCCAAAATTACAGAGCCCGGCATCAACTGCATCCCGCTGTTCGACGATCATTTGCGCTTAGTTTTACCCAAAGCTCACCGCTTCTCTGCTTATTCTTTCATATCGATAGAACAATTAAACCATCTTCCTATGATATTATTTTCCAAAGGAACATGGTACCGCATCTTAATGGATGAATTGTTTCACAAATATCAGGTCATTCCCGACATCAAGATGGAGATCGATTCGTTTGAAGCGATCATTCGGCTTGTCTCCACTTGCAAAATTCCGACATTGCTGCCGCAGTCGTATTTGAGGAAGCACTTGCTCGAAGACAACGAATTGATGACGGCCGATATCCGCGAACTGCAGCAAACGGTTCGAACAACTTCATTGATTTATACGGATTGGAACTCCCTCAACAGAACGACGAAAGAGTTGATCGAAAAAGCCATTCAGCACTTCTGAAAAAACAAACTGCGGCCGTTTGGAGCGCCATCCGTGCGCGGTTTCGCTTATGAGACATTCTGAATTTGCAAACATAGTATGATATGCTTAAAGAACGAAACAAAAAATAAAGGAGAACTTTATGGACATCAAGTTATCACGCACCGTGCCGGCAGGAATCATCGGTGCAATCGTGTTTTTGATCATCAATTTTGCAGCATTGACACAGACGCAGGATCTGCCTGATCATGCCCTGTCACCGGTTATTTCAAAACAAGAAGCGGAAAAAGCAGCTTCCAGCTTCGCGCAAAAACAGCTGCATGCGGATGTGGAAGCCGCGTTTGTCATGTTCCAAACCGAAAAGCATCTCGGCGGGTATTTGCAAAAAGAAGGCTTGTTTGAAGCCTACGAACAACTATATGCATCCAAATATCCGCTCGACTATTATCTCGTGCAAGCCAATGCGGCGGACGAAAGCATTTATCTGCTTCGCGTCCATATGCGCAGCGGCGAGATCATCGGGTTTGAAAAGACGTTCCCGGCTCCGGTGCAGCAAGATGCGGAAAACTATGAAATTGCGGAGCGATATTTAACGCAGATCGGCTATGACCTGAATGATTTTACGCTGCTGACCGGAAACGATGCGTCCAAATACATATATGAGAGCAAAAGCCAGGCGATCGGAGAGGCGCAATTGCAGCTTCGCACAGTGATTGAAAACGGCCGCGTCGTCGCCTTCATTCCGCAATTCACCGTTCCTGACGCATTTATGCAATGGTTGAACGATCAGAACCGTTCCGCTGAACGGATGAGTCTTGCAAGCATCGCCTTTTCTTTGTTTACCGGCATCGCAGGCATCGTCGCTGCGGCTGCATATCGAAAGCGCATCTCATTCAGCCGCGGCGTTTGGATGACGCTCATTTACTTAATCACAGCTTCGATCCACAATTTTAATCTGTATCCCGGTCTGAAAACGCAGTTCGCCGGTTCGCCGGAAAACAACTTTGCCGCCATGTTTACGGTCGCGTTTTCTCATCTATTCACTTTCTTTCCGGCCGCGGCCATTTATTTGGCGCTGACGTCCGGGGATGCCATGTGGAATCAGATGGGGCGCAAATTGTGGCCTCGCATGAAAGATCCGAAATTCGGCTCCAGAGTGATGCTGGCTATGGGGCACGGGTACATGTTTTGTTTCATGCTGCTCGGCTTGCAAAGCATCCTGTTTCTCATCGGCGAGAAATATTTCAATGTCTGGAGCGTCAATGATGCGCTTTTTTCCAATTACAATTTGCTGCTGCCAGCGCTGTTCCCGCTGATGGCATGGGCGGCGGCCATCTCTGAAGAAGCCTTGTTCCGGCTGTTTGGAATCGCGCTGTTCAAGAAACTGTTTCGCAGCACCGGAATCGCCGTCCTTGCGACGAGCATGATCTGGGCGATCGGGCATACTTCTTATCCGATTTATCCTGCTTACACGCGTTTCGTTGAAGTGACGATCCTCGGCCTTATTTTCGGCTGGATTATGCTTCGATTCGGCTTTTTGACGGCTGTATACGCACACGCCTCCTTTGACGCCATCCTCATGGCTTTTTCCTTGATCGCATTAGGCGGATCATTAAACGTCTTGTCCGGCATCGCCTATCTCTTTTCACCTGTCATGGCTGCCGTTATTCTTGCACAGTTTCATAAGCGTCTTGTTCTTCGTCCTCGTTCAACTTAGCGAGAATCGTTGCCGCCAATTTTTCCCCGATGCCGAGAGGCTTGAAATCTTCGATTTCAGCTTCTCGGATTTTTTTGAGCGATCCGAAATGGCGCAGCAATTTGTTGCGGCGCTTCTCTCCGATGCCCGGGATCGAATCCAATTTCGAATGCACCATGGAACGCGACCTTGTTTGCCGGTGAAAAGAAACAGCGAATCGATGGACCTCATCTTGGATCCGCTGCAACAAATAAAATTCATGGCTGTCGCGCGGGATCGGCACAGGCGCCGGAGGAGATCCATAGATGAGCTGCGCCGTTTTATGCTTCTGATCTTTCACGAGGCCGCAAACCGGAATATCGAGGCCCAGTTCATCTTCAATGACTTCAACCGCTGCGTTTAATTGGCCTTTTCCGCCGTCAACCAAAATTAAATCCGGCAGCGGCAAATTTTCCTTCAGCGCTCGTTCATAGCGCCGGCGAATGACTTCCCGCATCGTATCCACGTCGTTCGGTCCATCCACGGTGCGAATTTTATATTTCCGGTATTCTTTTTTATCCGGCTTGCCGTCCGTAAATACGACCATGGCAGAAACCGGGTCAGCGCCTTGAATATTCGAGTTGTCAAACGCTTCGATGCGATGCAAAGGACCGGTATTGAGCCGCTTCCCGAGCTGGTGCGCCGCCTTCACCGTGCGCTCTTCATCGCGCTCCATCAACAAGAACTTTTCAGTCAGAGCGGCTTTCGCATTTTCTTCTGCCATTTGAACCGCTTGTCTTTTCGATCCTCTTTTTGGCACCAGCACTTTCACATTCAGCCATGATGCCAGCTCTTCCCGTACCTCTTCCATATTTTCCGGCAACAAAATTTCTTTCGGCAGCGCCGGATTGTCGTCATAATACTGAGTGACGAAACTTGTAAAATCTTCCACTTCCTCTCCGTAGTAAGGAAACATCGACGCTTTGCGTTCGATCATTTTGCCGCCGCGCATATACAAAATTTGAATGCACATCCATCCTTTATCTGTCGCATAGCCCAAAACATCCCGGTCCATCGCGTCATTTAAAGTGATATTCTGTTTATTCATGATCGTTTCGATGTGCTGAAGCAAATCCCGCAGTTCCGCTGCCCGCTCAAACTTCAGCTCCTCCGCCGCCGCTTCCATCTTCTGCTGCAGTTCACGCTTAATTTCTCGATAGTCTCCATTTAAAAACCGGGTAATTTCTTTCACAATTTGCTCGTATTGCTCTGGGTCCACTTCATGTTCGCACGGCGCCAAACATTGCCCGATATGGTAATACAAACAGACCCGATCCGGCAATTTGCCGCACTTTCTCAACGGATAGATGCGGTCAAGCAGTTTCTTTGTTTCTTGTGCGGCATAAGCATTTGGATAAGGACCGAAATATTTGCCTTTGTCTTTTTTCAGCGAGCGCGTAACGATTAGTCTCGGATGCGCTTCATAAGTGATTTTAATATAAGGAAAAGACTTGTCGTCTTTCAGAAGCACGTTATATTTCGGAAGGTATTGCTTAATGAGATTGCATTCCAAAATGAGCGCTTCGGTATTGCTGGCCGTCACGATGTATTCGAAATCATGAATCTCGCTGACCATGCGCTGCGTTTTTGTGTCATGCGTGCCGGAAAAATACGATCTTACTCGATTTTTCAGCACTTTCGCCTTGCCGACATAAATGACCTTGCCGGCTGCGTCTTTCATCAAATAGCAGCCGGGTTTATCGGGGAGAAGCGCCAGTTTCGCTTTGAGGTGCTCTTGCTTATGCATCGTTTGATTCGTTTCCATGTTATACGCCTCCCTTCTCGATCATCGTCATATGTTCCATTATACCATGAAAAATTGAAGAGCCCTTTCCGATTGGGAAAGAGCTCTCATCCAAAAAGCAAGGCTTCATGCAAGCATGATGAATTACAGATGACGCTCCAATAAACTTTTCAGAGCATCTTTCGGCTGGAATCCTACGACTTTGTCGACCGGTTCCCCGTTTTTAAACACGATTAATGTAGGGATGCTCATCACGCCGAATCGAGATGCGGTTTCCGGATTGTCATCGACGTTTAATTTGGCTATTTTGACTTGATCTCCCATCTCTTGGTCCAGCTCTTCCAATACCGGCGCGATCATCTTGCACGGTCCGCACCATGGAGCCCAGAAATCGACCAATACCGTTCCGCCTTGTTCCACTTCGGCAGCAAAACCAGCATCGGTTACGTTTACGATTGCCAAACTAATCTCCTCCTTTATGTTCAAAAATCGCCTTATATACAGCATATGATACTGTCAATTTCATATTATACCATAGGAGGGACCTGTTTCCTAATGATAAAAGCCTTACAATTGTCACGAATAATTCCTTTACATTTCACAGCGAATTTGGGTATACTACTTTATAAGCAAATTGGAATAGAAGTACGGTCGAAGCAGGAGGTTTAAACAATGGAAGAAGTAAGAAATCCAGAAGCTCATCTGAATGAAGAGCCTAGAAATGACTTTATCGACGTCGCAGTAGGCATGGCAGTTACGTTCATTGGCTTTATGGTCATCGCGATCGTCTTTACATTAATCAGCTATGCCGTTCAATAAGGCGGAAATTTGAAAAAAAGAGCTGCTTTCAAGCTTAAAGCTTATGAAGCAGCTCTTTTTGCTGTCGCATATTTCTAAAAAGAGTCCGTCACGCATTGCCTGCATGGCTGCAACGATTAAACGTTCACTCCAGTTTTCCGCGCTGATTTTCGCCATGAACGATAATCTCTTCCACAAACGGTTCGATTCGATTCATGAGCCGTTTCCCTTTATGTTCTTCCTCCCCTTCCCGGCTCGTAAAGCTGAAATGCTTCTCCAAACTGCGAAGGCGGTAATTCGAAGTGAAAAAGGACGGTTTGCGGTTCATGCGGTAATTCAAAATCGAACCGAGCACATGGTCCCTCAGCCATGGCGTCAAGTTTTCAGATCCAATGTCGTCAAAGATGAGCAGATCCGTCTCCTTCAGCAAGTCGATCGTTTCTTTTAACTTCTGCGGCTCTTGAATCATGCTTTTGATATCTTCAATAAAATCAGGCATGTATACGATCGCGCCGGTATAACCGGATTTGGCCAGCTCATGCAGCATGTAACACATCAAAAACGTTTTGCCCGTTCCGAAATCGCCGGCCAAATAAAGTCCTTTCGGCATGATCCCTTCTTTTTTCGTGCGCAATATATAATCAAACACTTTCTCTACGGCTTCGGCGCGCTGCGGATCGCGCTTTACAATTTCTTCGGTCGAATAACCTTGGTTCAGTGCCTTTTCATCCACGTAGAAACTGTGAATGCGGCTTTGGATTCGTTTCGCTGCTTGATCTGACAGCCATTTCTGGCAAGAAACTTTTTTCTCAATAATTTGCGGCCGAGAAGCGTAATGTTTCACTTCCAAACGGGTATAGTGGCCTTGCAAATCATTGGGACAGCGGGCAAGTCCCGGGCAATGCGAGCAGTGATGCTGTTCTTTCGCGTATTGGTACAATTTGTTCATCGACAAGCGCAAATCGTCTTCGGTCAATTCCGGATGCTCTTGCAGCCAATCGCGAATTAAAGGATGCTGAAGAAGCTTTTGGCTTTGATCATGCATTTGCATCTGTTTGCGCAATGCATCCGGCAATTCCTTCAATACTTGCGATAAAGATTCCATCTAATCATGCTCTCCCTTCATTGCCCCTCTAATTCTCTTGCCTTTTGCAAAATGCGCTGATAGTCTTCATCAGACAACGTTCGTTTCTTTTCTGAAGTGACGGCAGTCAGCTGAGGCTTTTTGTTTCTAAAGTTTCCGGAGTTTCCGGCATAAACGGCAGCGACATCTGATTTGCGCTTTTCTTGGCGGCTTCTTTGGGCCCTTATGTATTCTACAGCTTTTTCAAATGTATCGACCTGCTTGCCCAGCATGTCCGCAGCAATCGCCTCAACGAATCGCGCATTCCAAGAAAGATTATGCGTGTGCAAATAATGAATCAGCACATTGATGACTTCTTCATTCAGCTTATAATTTAAATCGATCCGTTCAAACACTTTCAGCACGGGATCCGGCACTGAGCCGGGAAAGATCCGTCTTAACAGCTGCATGTACGATTCATTGCGCAAAATTAAGTTGTACTGATGAACGTTGCATTTGCCTTCGAATATATCCGGCACGTCCAAATAATAGTCAGCGCTGACTTGTTTTTCGTCCTGCTGCTGTTCTTGCGCCGGTTCACCCTCACCGATCTTATGCAAAAACCGCTCGCGAGACTCTTCTCTTTTTCTCGTCTGATGAAACAATGAAGACGCTTTGTGCTGAAGCACGTCCATCCGAACCGTGCCGTCGCCGGCAAACACGCCGTCTTCATCCAGCAGCCGGCAAACTTCCGCCAACGTCAACTCGTACTTATGCGCAACAAAATTGATTCGGGCCAGTTGTTCATGATTGCGGCAAAGATTTTCCACATGAGTACGGTTCAACGAATTTCTCGGAAATCGACCGATAATGTCATCATAAGTCCATCCGCTGTCTTCGAATATTGGCCGCTTGTTAAATTCGCTTGCCGCCGATGCGGCCATTTGCTGCATCGCTTCTTCCAATTCTGCATCCACTTCGAAAGAACCTAAGCGGAAAATATCGTAAAATGGAACGCTGATGTCTTCATGAACGATGGACGCATCAAGCAGTTCTTCCGCCGGCTGTTGATAAAACTGCTCTTTCAACGATAAAACCATATGTTTGCCGACTTTGTCTTGCAGCAGCAGCAAAAGATGCGGATTGTTGAAAAATTCAGCCGGGCTCAGCGGCGGATGCAGCTTGTACACATACATGTATTCATCATTTTCGGGAAGATAAAGCCGATATGCGGAAAGAAGGCCTGTCGCTTCCAGCTTCGAAGATAAGGAAACTAACATTTTCCTGCCTTTTTCGCTCGGTTCGAGGTCCAGCGATAAAAAAATTTTCCGCTGTTGTTCCGGTTCAGCATAGCCTGTCCGGTCTCCCGGCATTTGATGATACAACGTATGGTAAAGGCTGGAAGCCATGGCGCCGATCATCGGCTGATACATCAATTGCAGCACTTTATGATCAAACGGACTCAATGAAAAATCACGGGCAACTGTAAAACGGTGATTCTCAGTAAAATGAAACATATTCGTAATCCGCATTTTTCAACACCATTCGCGTTTTTATTTGCAGCACATCGAGATGAAACAGAACGCTTGGCAATCTTTCCTTATTCCATCCTGATCACTTCTTCTCCGCGTTCAACTGGAAATTCCCGCAGAAGCTGTTCTTCGTCATACATTTCGCTTAGCTGCATGATCCACGCCGTCAACAAACGATTCATCCGCTCCGCTGCTTTGGTCGGAATTTGATGACGAGCTCCACGGATGCAGACGAATGTCGAATTCGGCAATTCTCGCATGAACATTCGGGCGTAACGCCTGAAACTTTTGTCTTTTTCACCGTAAATAAGGAGTTGGGGAAGATGCAGCTGCTTTAGTCTGGATGTGCAGTTATACTTGAGGCTGGCAGCAAAATACTGCCTGATGTTGGGCATGGATCCGCAGCGCGATTGTTGAAACAACGTTAGAAACGTTTGCGGCTTGTCCGAATTCCCCCACGAAAATGCAGCTGACATGATCTCATTTGCTTTCATGCTTGCAACAGCAACGGCTGCCGCCAACCGAACCCGCAGCAGCCAATCACTCGCCTCGCTCATGCTGCTGACCAGGATCCCTCCATGAAATCGTCCGGGCTCATTCAACATCGCCTCCATGGCGATGCCGCCGCCGGTTGAATATCCGCAAACGTATGCTTTTTTTATATTCAACAAATCAAGCAGCTGGATCAGGTCATCAGCGATGACGGAATAAGTCAAGGGAACATCGGAATGTCCGCTTTTTCCATGTCCGCGAATATCGAATGCAATCACTTGAAATTGATCGGACAATTGCTCCAATTGATAAATAAAGTTAGCGCTGGTCATCAAGGGGGGATGAATAAAGACGATCGGAATGCCGCTGCCTTTCATGCGGTAAAACATTTTCACGCCATTGATCATGCCGTACGGCATTCTGGCAGCCTCCTTTCAGCTGGGAAATCTTATATAGCATTTCCCAAAAGGAAGGCTCATACAACTGGTTTATCCTTTCATAAAAGCTGCTTTAAAACATCCGGTACCCTTTATCGCGCAGCATTTTGATCGTTGCGCCTCCGGCAAAAGCTCCGGCTAAGCCGGCAATTCCAGTTAAATAGTCAACGAAATGATACGATGCCAAATTTTCAATAAAGCTGACAGAAGCATCATATTGCCAATAAACAGCCAACGGCACGACGATCAACAAATAAAAATATATAGGAAGCCAAGTGGTCTTAAGAAGCATATTCAATATAAAGCCAATTCCGAAAAACAGCGTAAAAAAAAGCACCAAAATAATCGGCAATTGAATGATATCAACCGGCATGGATGGTTCCTCCTTATGTTTAAAATCTATTTTACTTGAACAATTTGCAAGAAGTCAATGACAACTCTGTGTCAACAATTGCTCCGGTGCTGCGTTTCTTATACAATAGAAGATAATGTTTGCAGGAAGCATTTTTCATCTATTTAAGGAGGGGCAGTCAATGAATGAAGCAGCTCAAACATTGGAAGGCTGGTACGCCTTGCATGACTTCCGCACCATTAATTGGGCGGGCTGGAAGTCACTGTCAGGCGAAGAGCGCGAGCAGGCGCTGAAAGAAATTCAATTGCAATTCGATCAGTGGCAGCAAACGATTAACGATAAAACCGGAAGCACGGTCATGTACAGCATCGTTGGCCAGAAAGCCGATTTGGTCATCATGCATTTGCGTGAAACGCTGGAAGAATTGAACGAATTGGAAACAGCGTGGAACAAGTCAACGCTCGGACAGTTAACTTCACCAGCATATTCCTATGTTTCCATTGTAGAATTAAGCAATTACCTTGCGAAAGAAAATCCGGATTCCGATCCGATGGACAACCCTTATGTGAAAGCGAGATTAAAGCCCGAACTGCCGCCTGCCAAGCACATATGCTTCTATCCGATGAATAAGCGCCGTGAAGGAAACGACAATTGGTACATGCTCGGCATGGAAGAAAGGCGCGAAATGATCCGCAGCCACGGCATGATTGGGAGAAAATACGCCGGCAAAGTAAAACAAATTATTACGGGTTCAGTCGGCTTGGACGATTGGGAATGGGGCGTTACGCTTTTCTCAGATGACGCCATTCATTTTAAGAAACTTGTATATGAAATGAGATTTGATGAAGGCAGCGCGCGCTTTGGCGAATTCGGAGCTTTCTTTGTCGGAAACCGTTTGGACTTCAATCAATTTTCAGACTGGATGAGCGTTTAATGCATGCAGACAACCTTCCTCCATTGGAGGAAGGTTTATTCGTTTCTTAAGCACGCTCAGCTCATAAATGAACAATGAAATGTTTCATGCTTCGCCTGTCGTTTGCCCGTCCGCAGAAGCCATCTTTTCTTTTTCTCGCAAATATTGTTCGGTTTCACGGTCGCGCTGCCTGCTTCTTTCCTTTAATCGTTCGATCGCAGGCTGAACTAAAAAGTCAATTTCTCTTTGCACTGCGTAAGCATAATCGTACTTTTTTTCCTTCTCCAAATATTTTCCTACTTCCATCAGTGCATTATAGCGCTCCAGTTCATCTTTCGTTAACAATGCTCTCACTTGCACGCTCGCATGTTTCAACCCTAGTTCCTCCATTCCATCTATATTGTTTCAATTTTGCTGCAAACCGTACAAAACGAACGTAAAGTCATCATATAATGGAGAATAGAAAAGATCAACCCATTCTGTCATAATAAGGAATGACTTATGTTCGCTGCGGATGAATCCGTTGTCAGTCATTTATAATAAACATAAAAGCGTATACCGGGGGTGCAAAATGGAAGTCAATCACGATTCACAAAAGGAAATCACGGATATCGTCATCGTCGGCGCAGGCCCAGCAGGGTTGTTTGCGGCTTTCTACGGAGGGATGCGCCAAATGTCCGTAAAAATTATCGACAGCATGCCGCAGCTCGGGGGACAATTGACGGCATTGTATCCAGAAAAATATATATACGATGTCGCCGGATTTCCTAAAGTGCGGGCACAAGAACTCGTAGACAATTTGGTTGAGCAAATGAATCTTTTTCCAACTGAAGTATGCCTTGAAGAAAAAGTGCTGAACGTAAAAAAGGAAGCAGAGCGGCATTTCAAGATCACGACAGACAAACAAGTGCACTACAGCCGTTCCGTCATTATTACTGCAGGATTGGGCGCTTTTGAGCCCAGACGTTTGCCTTTGCCTGAAGCATCGCAATTTGAGCACGCCAACCTGCATTACTTTGTCACTGATTTGAACCAATTTGCCGGCAAAAGAGTCTTGATCAGCGGCGGGGGCGATTCCGCAGTGGACTGGGCGTTAATGTTGGAACCGATCGCCAAAGAAGTCACGCTTGTGCATCGCCGCGATCGGTTTCGCGCACATGAACACAGCGTCGAGCAATTAAAAAAATCATCTGTCCGCATCCTTACTCCGTATGAGATCAGCAGACTGCACGGCGACGCAGAAATCAAGCAAGTCACATTAGCCAAAGCAAAAAGCGATGATGCGCTGACTGTCGATGTCGATGCCGTCATCGTTAATTTCGGGTTTATTTCTTCCCTGGGCCCGATCGAAGAGTGGGGAATTGAGATTGACCGCAATTCCATCGTCGTCAATTCAAAAATGGAGACTTCCATTCCCGGAATATTCGCAGCTGGAGATATTACGACTTATCCCGGCAAAGTAAAATTAATCGCTGTTGGATTTGGAGAAGCGCCTACGGCGATAAACAACGCGAAAGTTTATATCGATCCCGAAGCGAGGCTTGCGCCCGGACACAGCACGAGCATGAAATTTTAAACCGATCAAGGGGCATTCTAATCCTGGAAGAACGAACTGGGAGGAGTGCGCATCATGCAGCTGATGTG
>CALKAN010000119.1 GCA_937983035.1 uncultured Paenibacillaceae bacterium
CGTCATCGCAAACGGAAGTTGACCGCACTTGCCATGCAGCTGCGCTCTTTATTAAATACTGGAATAAGTCGGTTAACTCCAAGCAAGCGCATGAGGCGGAACGGGTTTTCCCAATAGAAATCCTTGAAAATGATCACAGCGCTGAGATTGCAAATATTGCAGCTGCTCTTGCGTCTCCACCCCTTCGGCAACGACTTTCAGGCTCAAATTGTGCGCCAAGTGAATAATCGCCTGGACAATGGCTTGGTCTTTGGCTTCTTGAACAATGTCTTTAATAAAGGAACGGTCAATTTTTAGAAAATCGAGCGGGAAGCGTTTCAAATAATTCAAAGATGAAAACCCGGTTCCGAAATCGTCCAATGACAGGCGAATGCCCAAATCTCTCAGTTGCTGCAGCACATGCAGGGCTTGTTCAGGATCATAAATAAAGATGTTTTCGGTCAGCTCCAACTGAAGATCCGCAGGATGCAAGTTCGTTTCCAGCAAAATTTGCTGAATGCTGCGGACCAACTTTTTTTGTTGGAAATGCAGCAACGATATATTCACGGCCACTGGAATGCGAGGAAACCCCATTTTTTGCCATTTCATATTTTGCAGGCATGCTTGGCGCAGCACCCATTCGTTAATTTCGAGGATGAGACCGGATTCTTCTGCCAAAGGGATAAACTCTCCCGGCGAGATTAGGCCTCTTTCCGGATGCAGCCAACGGATCAGCGCTTCTGTTCCGATGATTTCTTTCTTTCGGTTGAACAGCGGCTGGTAATGCAAGACGAACTCATTTCTGTCGATCGCTCTACGCAAATCATTTTCTAATTGAAAAACATCTTCTGACGCGCACTTGCTTGCATGAGCCAATTGCTGATATCGTTGGCTGTTGTTTCTGCCCAGATTTTTCGCTTGAATCATCGCAGAGGCAGCATGGCGAATCAAATCATTTCGGCTCGTTCCGTCTGCAGGATAAATGCTGATTCCGATGCTGCATGTAATAAACATTTCTTTATCGCCGGCAGCAATGGGCAAGGATATGTTCTTGACGATTTGTTCAGCGATGGCCCGCGCTTCGGATTCAGATTGCATGTCCGGCAGCAAGACGATAAAGCTGTCGCCGGCAATTCTTGAAATCATATGCCGCTGCTGCACGGACTGTTTCAGCCGTTTGGCCGCGGTTTTTAATATTTGATCGCCGCATTGGTACCCGAACGTTTCATTGATGCGCCTGAATCGATCCAAGTCGATAAACAATAATCCCAGCATAGTTTTTTGTTTTTTCGCGCGTTCAAGTTCTTTGTCCAAATATTCGTCTAATTGGCCGCGAATCGGAAAACCGGTCAGATGATCGTACGCTGTTTTCATCTTTTTGCCGCCTCCTTGGCAATTGGCCGCATTCATTGCAGCTGAAAAAAACGATAGTTATATCATTGTTTCGACATTTTCAGCGCGAATTATTATATATATGATAAAGACAAATCTATGAAAGAATATTCTGACATTTCTGTTTCGTTTATTATGCAAAATATAACTTTGTTTATACTTTTTACCAGATAAATGTCGTGTCATGCTGGCTGAAAATTATGGTATGATGCTAACGGACGAATGAAATAGGGCTCTAGACACCCTTGAAATCGGCACGTTTATGCTTCGCAATTTTGTCAGCCGTGCTATAATGGAGTCAGGCGTATGTACATATGAACCCAAGAAGGAGGAGAAACGGGTGAAGTATCATTTTTTTGTCGGGAATGACAATGGCAACAGCGAGCACGACATGATCATTGACGGCCAGTTGATTCAGCAGCCGAATGTGAACTGTGAAGTGGATGAAATTCCGTGGAGCGATGAGCAATCGCCGGACAGCTTTATTGCAGACTTGCATGATCAGTTGGTCGTTACGGTCAATTCCCCGGCTGCCAAGCCAGGCATGTATTATATCGGGCAGTTTGCGCTCGAAAGCGGCGAGATCCTCGACAGCCTGCAGGTAGGGATCGATCGGAAATGGGAAATGGATCTGCCGGTCATCAACACGTTGGCGCATATTGCAGCAGCCGGAGTCAGGCGCGCTTACGAAGAATCGAAACAAATTCCTGATGCGATCGAATTGGAAATCGATATGGTGACGGCTCTGCCGATTACGCAGCATACGGATGAATCTGCGCGGCAATTTGAGAAACGCTTTATGGAAGGCCCGCATCATGTGACCGTTCATCTGGGCAAACATCGTGTTTCCGTGGAGATTCATTTTGACTATACGAAATGCGTGCCTGAAGCGACGCCGGTCATTTTTGCATTGCAGAAAGATGCGGACGGAGCGTGGCGCGAGGGCGAGATTTTTGCGGAATTTGTTGAAACATACAATCTCGGCGACAAATTCAACGGCAGCTATTTTAAAGACAAGCGCATTTTGCACGTAGATATTGGCGACGGTTCCACGGAGTATCCGATTACAGAAGGGAATAAATTTTTGCGTCAATTTGTGCACGGCACGCATCATGGGACAGGCTATGCAATCGAAGAAGCGTTGGAAGAGTTCAACCGATTGATTCATTTGCCAGACAGCCCGCGTCAATATTTCAGCGATGTCGTCAAGAATCGCAATCATAAATACCATGCGCGCGCGATGAAGACGCTGAAACGGCCGCTTGAAGGACAAGCCCGCCAAATTGTGCAAAACATTCATAAGCAGCTTGCCAAAGCCCGCAATGAAGTTGATCTGATCTGCGTATACGGCGGCGGCAGCATTTTGATGGAATCGACATTAAAGCCGATGCTGAAGTCGCTTTGCGATGAGCGCGAAGTGCAGCTGTTTTATGTACCGTCGCAATTTGCGATCGTTCTGAATGCCGAAGGGATGGATGTGTTTGCGCGGGGCAAAATTTATGAAGCATTGAAGAGCAATGCGAAACAAGCAGTGCAGTCTTAAGGTTGATGGAGCATGAAGAAGCTGAAAAAACCCGGCGACAACATCAGCATTAAGACGAAAAAAAATGAAGCGCCTGCCGTGATGGAATGGATCAACATGCAGAGCAATTTGGTCGATTCCATCCGCTATTTAATAGAAAATGAAATTCGTCAAAACGGAGTGCGCAATTTGCAGCATTTCATCCCTTCACATCGGCCTGAACCGATTCCGGGAGAGGCTGCAAAGATGAATCACGCACAACATGGGCAAAATTATGCATACGGTTCTGCTTGGCAAGGGAATGCCCAGGGGACTTATCAGCCGCCCGCCCAATATGATGTCGAAGGAACTGCATCGGCATCGCATCAAGGGATGGAGCAATCCCGCAATGGGGCGATTTCCGCTGCCATGAGTCAAGGAAACATCGCGGGCACAGCATTTCAAGAATCTGCTGCAGCGAGTGAGGATCGAAGCGCGTCGAATGAAAGAAATGAATCAGACAGCATCGTTCAAGCGGAAGCTCTGATTTCAGCTAGTTCTTCAATTGCTTCGCAGCAGCACTCCAACATGCCGATTGATGTAACGCCTGGTAATACTCAGTATGGCGGGTTGCCGCAGATGATTTCCCAGGCGAAACATGAAGCTGTTTCACCGCATGGCACCACGCATCCAGATGGGGGAAGCGCTGCAGCATCACAAGCTGAGACATCATCCAGCAAAGAGATGGAAAAAATGGCAGAAGATGATGCGCATGATACAGAACATCCAGCAAAAGAATGGCCTGCGGCAGAGGCAGCATCTCCTGAAACAGATTCGCCTTCGGATGAAAGGGAGGAAGAGTCCAAGAAGACCGCCGAAACAGGCGCATCATCTGCGGACGAATCCTCTTCATCCGTCATCGACGATGATATTGACGAAGATGATATTAAATCTTGGCTGTAACATCAATAAAATGAATCAAGCCAATAAAACACAGGAGGTCCTGCGTTTTATTGGCTTTAGTTTTTTTGTGACTATGTTGGTTTTCACCATGTATAGCACTGGCGTCCGCATATACTTAAGCGAGACTGCGGAATTTTTAGGATCGTTCATGCGGTCTGAGCTTAATTGGGATGAATGGGTTCTTTCCATTCCACGTATTCGTATGTGGACGGATCGGCCTCTTTCAACAACGGGCTGAGTTCTCCGACAGACTGGACGTGCAGCGCGTGCATCGCCCGAGTGCATGATGTGTAAAGCAGTTTTCGCTCCTCGAGGCTGTATTGTGACGCTGATGCATCATCAATGAGCACGGCATCGAATTCCATTCCTTTCGCTAAATACGACGGAATAAACAAAATGCCTTTTTCAAAAGAAACGGTATGCTTGGAGATGAATTGCGGCTGCAAGCTGCTGTCCTGCGCTTGCACTTGTTCCCACAACATGCGCGCATCTTGTTCCGTTTTGCAGATGACTGCGATCGTGGTCATGCCTTCTGCTTTCCATGATTTAATTTGTTCGATGGCATGTTTTACTTTTGCATTCACATCCGGCAGTTTCGTTACGATTGGCATCGGGCCGTCGCGATGAAACGGTTCGATATTTTTCCCGCCTGGCAGCATCGATCGCGTAAATTCGACAATCGGACGCGTGGAGCGGTAACTGCGATGAAACTCAATCACTTCGGTTTGCTCCGCGCCAAACAATTGTTCCAGTTGTTTCGTCTGGTAAAAGGCGCCGGATGTAAAGATCGCCTGATTTAAATCCCCAAGAATCGTCATTTTCGCTCGCGGAAACAATTTCTTTAGAAATTCAAATTGAAACGGCGTATAGTCCTGCCCCTCATCGAGAAAGACATGTTTCACTGACGTATTCGTACGGACGCCTTCGATCATTTCTTTTAAATATAAGTATGGCGTAGCATCTTCGTAAGGGAGCTTTCGTTCATCCAGCAAGCGAATCGTTTGCTCGCATACTTCTTCCCATTGCGGCGGAAGCGATTCCTGCAGCTCTGGCTGTGAGAATAGAAATTGGTTTTGCCGCTCAAACAAGCCGCGGTAAATGGCCGGCACATCGACGAATCGCAGTCTCATGATCAGTTTGCGCAGCGGTTTGAAACTTCTTTTTACTACCAGTTTGCTCAGCAGCCGGTTTTCCAGCACAGAATCATCAAAGGCAAGATCTCGCGTTCTTGCTTTTTTGCGAATTACATTTTGCACTTTTTGATAATCATCGCGGCTTAAATATTGCAGCTCTTCCTGCACCCAATCTTTTTTCCATTCTTTTTTCTCAATCAGTTTCAGCTGCTCCAGCAGCCAGCGCGCCGTTTCCTGCACGCGGTCGAACAGTTTGTAATCCGGATTCGTTTGATAAAATTGCTGCTCGATTTGGTCAGCTGAAATCAACACGCGTCCTTGAAACGTGACATGCTTGAATTTCATTCCGCTCGTTTCGAGGTGCTTGCCATACTGATGCAAAATGTTCATAAATGCATGGGAAGATTTAAATGCGATGCCTTGCTTTTTGACAGCGAGTTTGTGCGCATCGCTTTCCGTCAGCAAAGATTCCATTTGCTCCAGCGGATCTTCCACATCGAAATCCCGGCTGAGGCGGTGGTGCAAATATTCTTGGAACGTCGTTTGCTGCATGTTTTCTTCCCCTAAATCCGGCAGCACAGTCGAGACATAGCTGTTAAACATCGGGTTTGGCGAGAACAGCAAAATTTGATCCGCGTTCAGCGTATTCCGATATTTGTACAGCAAGTAAGCGACCCGCTGCAGCGCCGCGGATGTTTTGCCGCTTCCTGCAGGGCCTTGCACGATTAAATATCGCTTATTGTCATTGCGGATAATGCGGTTTTGTTCTTTTTGAATCGTAGCGACAATGTTTTTAAGCTGCGTGTCTGAGCTGCGTCCAAGCACTTGCTGCAAGAGTTCGTCGCCGATCGTTAAACTCGTATCGAATAACGCTTCGATCTTGCCGTTTTGAATAATATATTGTCTTTTCAGCTTCATTTCCCCTTGGATTATTCCAGACGGCGTATCATAATAAGCAGGGCCTGGACCATGGTCATAATACATGCTTGAAATCGGAGCGCGCCAATCATAGATCAGAAAATCTTCTTCCTGTTCATCGAGCAAGGAGGCAATGCCTATGTAGATCGATTCCACGCGGTCCGATCCTTCTTCAACAAAATCGATGCGTCCGAAATAAGGCGAATCTTTCAGGCGCATAAAATTTTTCAACTGTTTTTGCGCATGCTTATGCCCGCGCTCGCGTTCAGCTAACAGTTCAGCTTGCTGGCGAATGCTGTAATGGGTTTCCAAAATATCGTCCGCATGATCTACGTTGACGGTCACATCATCCCAGAAATGTTTGCGAATATCTACGATTTGGTCTTTGTAATGCGCGGATTGCTGCTCCAATGCTTCGATTCGGTCTTGGATCACTTTAACGACTCTGTCCACACGTGCTTGTTCCTGCTGTTTCATGGCATCCATACAGCGCCCTCCTTTTACATTTGGCGATAATGAACATATCGAACTTGGCAATAAAACGATATTGAACTTGACAATATGATGAGGTCGAACTTGGCCATTCGACGACGCGAAATAAATCTGCATAAAACCGTTTGACAATTCGAAATGTTAGTAGTATAATATAATAAGATTAGTGTATCTATACATCCATTTCTAATTTTGCCACAACGATTATTGTATCACGTATATATAACAATTTCAATACGCACCCTGCTCTGGCGGACAGGGTGTTTTTCATTTTAGGAGGAGCAGCCGATGGGACAACCGATGGTGTTTTTCGATATTGACGGCACGTTGTACGATTATGATAAACGGCTTCCTGATTCAGCAAAGCGAGCGGTGCTGAAACTGAAGGAAAAAGGGATTCCCGTTGCCATTGCAACCGGCAGAGGGCCGTTTATGTTTGAGGAGCTGAGGAAAGAGCTCGGCATCGATATGTTTGTCAGTTTTAACGGACAATATGTGGAAGCGGGAGGAGAAGTGATTTTTCATGCCCCCCTCTCCGTTGATGAACTCGCATCGTTGGAGAAAGAAGCAGACAAGCGTGATCATCCGCTCGTGTTTATGCAAAGGGATCGCATGATCGCGAATCGGAAACATCATCCGGTCGTCGAACAGTGCATTGCCACGCTGAAAGTGGATCTTCCTTCTTATGAGCCGAACGGGTATCATGATGTGAATACGTATCAGACACTCATTTTCTGCACGGCAGAGGAGGAAGGTTTTTATCATGAGAACTTTCCAAACTTTCATTATATACGCTGGGATGACCATTCCGTCGATGTATTGAATGCCGGCATTTCCAAAGCAGTCGGCATCAGAAAGCTGGTTGAGCACTTGAATGTGCGCATGGAAGATGTGTACGCGTTCGGCGATGCGCTGAATGACATCGAAATGATGCAGGAAGCGGGAAAAGGAATCGCCATGGGCAATGCAGATGAAGAAGTAAAGCGAGCCGCTGATTGGGTCACGAAAGCTGTAGATGAAGACGGCATCGAATATGGATTAAAATATGTCGGACTTATTTAACATCTGTTTTCGTTTTATTTTGCTGCATTTCGTGGTTTCGCCCCGGTCGCTCGGTCTCGCTTGCCTGCGCTTGAAGCACCTCAGCAACATGCATGTTCCAAATCATATTTTATTTGCTGTATGACGGTGCTTAGATTGCATGATATGGAATATTTTCGGCAAAAATGAAGCAAGTGCATCATTTGGCTTCGATTTCATGGCAATCCTTTGATAAAATGGCCATATTTGGTGTAAGATAAGGGAAAGTGTCACATCTAGGCGAGAGAAAGGTTGATAGAGTCATGGAAAAGACGGCTTCTTCCAATTTCATCAAAACGATTATTAAAGAAGATTTGGAATCAGGTCGGGTGAAAGAGGTAGTCACGAGATTTCCTCCAGAACCGAACGGCTACCTGCATATCGGGCACGCAAGAGCGATTACGATTAACTTTGAGCTTGCGGACGAGTTCGGCGGCAGGACGCATTTAAGGTTTGACGATACGAACCCGTTGAAAGAAGACGTGGAGTATGTCGAAGCAATTAAGGAAGATGTGAAATGGCTCGGCTTTGAATGGGAGGCGCTTTATTTTGCTTCGGATTATTTTGAGGAGATGTATCAGCGGGCGCTTCTTTTGATCCGCAAAGGGAAAGCTTACGTCGATGATCAAACGCAGGAACAAATTCGCGCAACGCGAGGCACATTGACCGAACCTGGGATAGAGAGCCCTTACCGCAACCGGTCAGTGGAAGAAAATTTGGATCTGTTTCAGCGCATGCGCAACGGTGAATTTAAAGACGGAGAAAGAGTGCTGCGGGCCAAAATCGATATGAGCTCGCCGAACATTAACATGCGGGATCCGGTCATTTATCGCATATTGCACGCGACTCATCATAATACGGGCGATAAGTGGTGCATTTATCCGATGTATGCTTATGCTCATCCTTTGGAAGATGCGATTGAAGGAATTACGCATTCATTGTGCTCTTTGGAGTTTGAGGATCAGCGGCCGTTTTACGATTGGGTCGTGCGTGAATGTGAAATGCCGCATGTGCCGCGCCAATACGAATTTGGCAAATTGAATATTACGCAAACCGTCAGCGGAAAGCGGCATATTCGAAAATTGATCGAAGAAGGCGTGCTGGAAGGCTGGGATGACCCGCGCGTGCTCACGATCAGAGGCATGAGGCGCCGCGGCTTTACGCCGGAAGCGATCCGCCAATTTATTCGTGAAACCGGAGTCTCCAAGACGAATGCAGCGGTAGATTACCGAATGCTGGAACATTTTATTCGCGAAGATCTCAAATTGAAGGCGCCCCGGACGATGGCTGTGCTGCGGCCGTTGAAAGTCGTCATTACTAATTACCCGGAAGGCCAAGTAGAGATGCTTGAAGCGGAAAATAATCCGGAAAATCCGGACATGGGCGTAAGGCAAATTCCGTTTTCGCGCGAAATCTATATTGAACGGGAAGATTTTATGGAGAATCCGCCGAAGAAATACTTCCGCCTGTTCCCGGGCAATGAAGTGCGGTTGAAACATGCTTATTTCATCAAATGCCATGATGTCATCAAAGATGAGAACGGCGAAGTAGTTGAGATTCACTGCACTTATGACCCGGAAACGAAGAGCGGAACCGGATTTACCGGACGCAAAGTGAAAGGGACGATCCATTGGGTGGAAGCAAGCCAAGCGATGCCTGCAGAATTCCGCATTTATGACGCCTTGATCACGGATGAGGAGTTAAAGGAAGGCCAGACTTACATGGACATTCTGAATCCGAATTCGCTGGAGATTTTGCAAGGTTTTGTAGAACCGAATATGAAAGGTGTCAAACCGTATGACAAATTTCAATTTTTCCGCCACGGCTACTTCAGCGTCGACCCGAATCACAGCACGCCGGAGAAACCAGTATTTAATCTGACCGTATCTTTGAAAAGTTCGTTTCAAATTTGAATTTAACAGACATACCCGCCCGCTGCTTAAGCGATATGCTTCCTTGCAGCAGACAGTTGATTCAAACTGCCTTTGCAAGGGAACGCGTGCCGCCTTGGCAGCGGGTTTTTTGATAATCAGTTTCTTCTTAATTTGAATGCTGCAGTTTTTTTCGCTTCTTCGCTCCAGCATACTAAACCGATATAATGTTTCTTTTGGAAATGCTGTTCGAATTCGTAAGTCATGTTTTTTACATTTTTTAAACTTTTTTTCACTTTTTTTGAACCTAAGTTCATATTTTAAGGCCTTTTTCCCGGTCTAGGCGTTATTTTTGAAGTGAGTTGCATTTTGATTGAACTGATGTTCAAAAATTTTGAAATCAATTTCAACTGTGGCGGATTTTCACCTCGAAACCCCATTATTTTTGAAACTGAGTTCAGAATAAATGAACTTATATTACAAAAGCAGTAAATTTTCCAATCGATTGCATCAGGCTGTTTCGACAAGCTTTTTCAACCATTGATTTCAATAAGCGGCATCAACATAAACCGCGCTGTTTTGTGGTTTGGATACGAACAGACTTATGTAAAAAATACGCATTTTTGCGCAACAGTCGTCGATCGGTTCGCAGCCCCCAATGCGGCCCGTCTGAGGGGCGTTGTTAATCAATAAATTACACTCAATGAAAATGGTCATAAAACGGGTATTTTCGACTTTCAATTCGAGCAGCCTTATTTTCCAAGACCTTACGAATAAAAGAAGACCCGAAGCGCCGCATTGAAGTGCTTCTTCTCGCAGTAAACCGTTTGATGATTTTAACAGTTTGCCGCAACAGGAGCAGATCAGGGGCATCGGGTCAGTTTCATTTTCATTAATGGATGCTCAACCAAACGTTAATTCTTTTACTTTCTCTGCTGTCAGCCGCTTGCTCGCTTCCACAATGAGCTTCACCGCGTTTTCAAAATCATCGCGATGCAAAATTCCAGCATGGGAGTGTATGTAACGCGTTGGTATGGAAATGACGATCGACGGCACGCCGTGTGTGGTCAAATGAATCGCGCCGGCATCGGTTCCTCCGCCGCTCAGATGGTCATATTGGTATGGAATGTTGAGTTCATCTGCAACATCTATGACAAAATCGCGCAATTTTTTGTGGGAAACCATGGAACCGTCATACAACAAAATTTGCGGTCCTTTTCCGAGTTTAGCTTGCGCTTCTTTGTTGCTGATCCCAGGGGTGTCGCCGGCGATTCCTACATCCACTGCAAAACCGATATCCGGTTGAATGGCATAGGCAGATGTGCGAGCGCCGCGCAAACCGACTTCTTCTTGTACCGTGCCAACGCCGTAGACAGTATTTGGATGGCTCTCTTGTTTAAGCCGGCGCAGCACTTCGATCGCAACCGCGCACCCGATTCGGTTGTCCCACGCTTTCGCCATTAAATATTTTTCATTTTTCATGACCGTAAAATCACAGACCGGAACGACAGAATCGCCTGGACGAACGCCGAAAGATTCCGCCTCTTCTTTGCTGGAGGCTCCGATGTCTATAAACATGTCTTTCTTATCGACAGGTTTCTTGCGCGCTTCCGGTGAAAGCACATGCGGAGGTTTGGACCCGATGACGCCGGGAATATTTCCTTTCCGCGTAATGACCGTGACGCGCTGCGCCAGCATGACTTGCTCCCACCAGCCGCCGAGGGTTTGGAAATACAGGAATCCATCATCATCAATGCGAGTAACCATAAATCCGATCTCATCTAAATGCCCTGCGACCATGATGCGGGGATTGTCAGCTGTGCCTCTTTTCATGGCGATCAGGCTGCCTAATCGGTCATAAGTGATTTCATCCGCGTGCGGCTCGATATGTTTCTTCATCACCTCACGAGCAGCGTGTTCATCTCCAGGAACGCTGCCGGCGTCAGTCAATTCTTTTAACATTTGCAGAATCGGTTCGTTGGGCACCATAGGCTAAATCCTCCTTGATTTGGAAGTTTTCCCATTCATTATAGGAAAAAACAATTGCAAATACAAACAGTATGCCATGCTGTCATTAATGCTCGCTTTCATCGGCGGCATGCACGGCAACGTAAAGCTGCGCCATCAATCCCATGCCCATTTGGGACATGGTGCGGTATCCGCCGCGCTGCAACTGGAGTCCGCCGCAATTGTGCTGACATACCCCGGATAAAATGCCGTCAGGCGTCAAGTAATCTTGCAATGCATGCAGCGCTTCTTCGGCGGCGGAGAAGGCCGTTTGCGAAAGCAAGCCGTGTTTGGCGCCAAGTGCCAGCGCTGCAGCGATGCCTGCCGATCCTGATGTTTCAATTTTCGTTTCCGGCTCTCCGAGAAAACATGACCACAAACCGTTAGGTTCTCGGCGTGCTAACGCGATATCAGCGATTTGCTTGAAAGCAGCTTCGATCTCTTTCATTTCAGGGATTCGGCGGAAATGCTCCGTCCGCTTAAGCTCGATCCAAGTGCGGATCATGCCAAGCATGTACCAAGTGTAAGAGCGAGCCCAGTTTCGCATCGTCCGCTGCTCCTCTTTGGCACGCACGATGCCGTATAAATCGCCTCCGTCGATCAGGTGGTCACGGCGGATCAAAATTTGCTGCACAGCTGTGCGAGCCAATGATTCATTGCATTGATTGGAAGCAATCACGGCCATAGGGCAGGCGACGGTGTAGGCGCTTTCTGCAGTGATAACATCATGATTCAGGATAGAGGGCCAATAGGAAATGACTTGATCGATCAGCGGGTGGTTCGGTTCCAGTTTAGCGAGCACTGCCATAGGCAGGGTGCTTTCATTGCCTGAAAATCGCCCGTCTGCCGGACGGCCGTGCAAATCTTCGTAATGCAACTGTCCATTCGGCAAAATAAACTGCTCTAAATGCATGCGAATTACTTTGTCTGCCTGTTCTTTTCCGACAATATCCCGCAAACTGTACAAGCCGTCCAGCACACATCCCTCCAGCCAGCCGAAAGGCTGCAAGCTTGATAAGGACAGCATGCGATCCAGAAACAGATCCATGCGCCTGTTGTGGTTTGCGATTTGCATCATATGCGGCGTAAAGAAAGCTTTATCCTTGTCCCCCGACAAGTCATCGAAGATCCATAAAGGATTTTCCGTCTCGCTTACAATTCTCAGTCCTGCGCCTTCTTGCTGAACGATGCGCGTTTGTTCTTCGTTCAGGATGATTTCAAACGGTTGAAACACATAAGCATAGCGAATATCGAAAGTGCCTAAAATTGTGCCTGTTACGAGGGAATAAGCTTCAACGCGAATTTCTTCCCGTATTTCAACGGCAATCGTAATGCGAAAGCGTGAGCTCCATTCTGGCTGGGAAGCTTTGCTGCGCTCAGATGGAACATGCAAACTCGTCCATTGCAATTCCAGAGGATCTTCGGCTGTGCGGATGGGCACCGCGCTCCAGCCTCTAGGGATTCTTTTTGCCGGCGGCGCGGCGGTCGGTCTGCGGCGAATGGCTGCTGTTTGATACAAAACTTCTTTTGTTTTGTTCATTTAACAATCTCCTCTCGTTACAGGTTTAGAGATATTTTGATTTGCACGCTGCTTGAAACGATCTATATGACAGATGGAACGATGACAATGCTTGTTGGGGCGGAATTTTAGAAAAATGCATCATGCAAGGTTGGGTTGTTCAGACAAGAATGGTTTAGAGTTTCATTGTGAGTTTAAAGATGGATAATGCGCTCTTAACAAGAATGGTTTAGAGTTTCATTGTGAGTTTAAAGATGGAATGGAATGATTTAATGCGCTCTTAATTTGATATAGATGCTCATTAATTGTTCGTATATAAAAAGGAATGTTTATATCAAAATTCACTTGCTGAAGCAAAAGATCTTTTTTGGCATTTTAAGCGCTTACATATTTGGATTATATCACGGCCGGCACATGTATGGAAGCTCAAACCGTGCAAGATTAATGTGCGGGAATGCAAATTGGTTTCGCGTAAAATCCAATATGAGCTGATATAAGCGTTAGTTAATCTGCTTTGTGCAAGCTTTATTGTGCATACGTTCAGACGTTCGCTTTAATAACATGCGCAAATTATTGTAAACTTGACGGCTGACATTTCGGCATCAATCACCGAAGTTACGGCTGGACATTATTATGTTTGCTGAACGATCTCTGTTAACTTTTTTGGAGATAACTAACATTTTGGGATAACTGCGGTGCTTTGGATAAAAATATTTCCTGGGAAATAAAAGAATTCAAAAAAAGGGCTGATAATTGATTCCATCAGTAAGCAAGAACGATGTTTTGAGTCCAATGCAGCAGACATTCAGAAAAATGTGAAAGATATTTACCGCATTGTTTCAAAGCGTTAACCCGTCGTAATGCGCTTTTGTCAATGGTATTAGGTAAAGATAGTACTACGCAAAGTATTTCACCCCATATACAATGAAAGGTGCATAAGGATGCAAAGCAAAGCAGCATTGGGGAGGGGATCGGGGTGAGTCAGCATAGTAATCAGTTTGAAAAGAAAGCATGGCTGCGCCGAATAGAGAAAAAAGTTTATGGTGCAGCTCTTTATGTAGTTCAGGATGAACCCCGTGCAATTGAAATTGCAAAAGCGGCATTGCTGCACTTGTACCGTGATGAGCAGCAGCCTGTTGAGGGCTCAAAGGAGGAAAGAAGAAAAGTTTTATCCGCCGTATTTCAGTCGTACAGCCGGATGGAACTGTCATATGAAGCTGAGAATCGGCGTTAAGATCACGGCTGGATCATTGAATGAGCAGTTGGCAAATGTCCTGTTTTGGGAACTTTTCTAACATTCCAATTTAACGTGATTGAAGATTCAGCAGCCGTTTTTCTCGTGAATGCTGGTTTAAAGTGATGAACTGCATTGTTTCCTGTCAGATGATGCTGGTTTTATGCATATGTCATATGTCTCGTATATGGAGATGTCTGAAAATGAAAATTGTTTCAATATTTTTGAAGGCGGATTCAAAAATAACCGGGGTTTGAGGGTGATAATCCGCTTTTTTAAATTTGATTTCCATAATTTTAGAATCTTAGTTCAAATAAATATGCAACTGACTTCAAAAATAACGTTCAAGCCGGGAAAAAGCCCAAAAAAATGAACTTAGGTTCAAAATAAATGAAGAAAAGTTTAAAA
>CALKAN010000120.1 GCA_937983035.1 uncultured Paenibacillaceae bacterium
TGAATATGCGAGTAATGCAGACCTCTTCCGCTGCTGATGCGGTAACGATCGAAAATTTCACCCGGCTGCACATCCGGGTATCCTTGCGTGAATGTTGAGTCTCTGTAAAACGCATCTTCATTATCCATTAAAATCGTTCCGGACAACAACGTTTCTAAATTGCGCGGGTTGCGCGGATCTCTCATCCCTTCCTCGATCACTTCTTCGTCTCTGAGCGCGAAGCCGATCGCGACGATGCCAAGATTTTGGGCTCCCAAATGGTTATTAAAATTTTGTTGATCCAGCCAGGGCGCGCCCCGCCAAGTGCACTCCCCGTAAGAACACGTTTCCTCAGCCGTTTCCCAAATTTCCCGGCTTTCCCGAATCGGCTCCAAAGATTTGCGGAACCATGCTTCGATCCGTTCGCGATCCTCCTCATCCAACTCGGGCCACAGCATAGCATATCCGTCGGTGAAGATCGACATGACGCGGCCGATGACCAAGCCGGCAGAATGCGGGCTCCCAGCACTTGGATGATGCGGACTTTCCAGCGCATCTTCCGCCCAGTCCACTAAAATCCGGCGCGCTTTGTCCAAATAACGCTGATCCTCTGTGATCAAGTAAACGATGGCTAAATTCCGCACATCTTGTGCATGCAAGCGAGCCAAATTGAAATATTCCTCATGATGCTCATGCTGATTAGGAACGTAATTTTTCCCTAATGCTTCATCCGCTGCTTTGAGCACTTGCGTCCACACTTTATAAAATGGCTGCACCCGCTCAACCACCCTTAGCCGCGCCCGCTCAATCTGCTCATCTGTCGTCAGCACGACCGGCCGGCTTATTTCTGCATTGGATCGTTCAACATTTGACGGACCAGCGTTCACCGCACTGCTGCCTGTTTCTGAAAGCGCATTCGAATGAATCGTTAAAAAAAGGAATAATGCAGCCGCAACAACAATCCCCTTACGGATTCGTTTCATGGAATACCTCCTATCAAATCGCTGCCTATATTGGCGCGCCTTCGATCGACGAATCTTCTAAAATGCAAACATTCGATTGATTGACACTTCCTGTCTCATTGTATTGCTGCTCAACACTTTCTGGGTCATTGAACTCTTTCCCAACACTTTTCGCCTCATTAGAACCCTTGGACAACACTTTAGAACCCTTGGACAACACTTTCCGCATTATACCATTGTTAAGCCCCTTCCTGTTAAAGCACGCGCGCTGTCAGTTTTCGGTTTCAACTGCACCCCCTTTGATTTCTAACGTGTCTCATTTCCACGCCAGCCTCCTTTCATTACCATTATTTTCATAGTAAAACGCCATTTTTTCGATGTCTAGCACTATTTGACTTAATAATTGTTCGTTCCGCCGGCAATATGCAAACTATTGAAGTTTTCACAATTTTTGAACACAGCTTCAAAAATTAACAGGGCTTCCCTTCCACTTGATCAGAACGATTGTTCCCGCTATAATATATTTAAGAACACATGTTTGATTGGGGTGAAATTTTTGGCTGCATCCACGTATATGAAATCCGTTTTCGAAGTTCCCTGGCTAAAAGAAGACAAAAGCTGCTATCGATCTAACCAAAATCACGTTGATCAGGATCACGCTGTCACCAAACAACCTCCTGTCCATCAGCCTCATGACAGCGGATACAAGTACTTGTTGTCTGTGAAAGAAATCTTTATCGAACTGCTGCGAAGCGTCATTAAACAAGAATGGGTAAAACAAATCGATGCCTCCAGTCTTGTTAAAGTGGACAAGTCTTACATTTTGCCTGACTTCCGCAAACGAGAGTCCGATCTTGTTTATCGCGTAAAATTTAAGGATCTTGATGTCATCTTTTACGTGCTTCTTGAACTTCAATCTACAGCAGATCATCAAATGCCTGTCCGATTGCTGTTTTACCAAATTGAAATTTTGCGGGACATCATACGAAATACGCCCAAAAATAAGTGGGACAACAATTTCAAATTGCCTGCAATTATTCCCATCGTATTGTATAATGGAACTAACAGATGGACGGTGAAACAACAGTTTCGAGAAGTATTGGCCGGCGCTTCGATGTTCGGTGACTATCTCCTTGATTTTCAATACATGCTGATCGATGTAAACCGCTTGGATGAATCAGATTTGCTGCAAATGAAAAATTTGATCGGCAGTGTATTTTACTTAGACCAAGTACGCGACACGAAACAATTTCTCAATCGATGGAGCAAACTGTTCCAGCATTTGAACGCACTAAATGAATCTGATCTGCGCAAATTCTACCATTGGGTCGAACGCATATTCCTGCAAAGATTCCCGAAAGAACATCGAACCGAACATTGGAACACGTTAAAAAAAGGAATAACGGAGGCGAATCCTGCGATGTTGACCAACTTCGAACGCATGTTGGATAAGTACATTGAGGAGAAATTGGAGGAAGGAAAGCTGAAAGGCAGGTTAGAAGGAAGGTTAGAAGGAAGGTTAGAAGGCAGATTAGAAGGAAGGTTAGAAGGCGAAACAGCGGGAAAGATGAAAGTTGCCAAAGAACTGCTGAAGCGCGGAATGTCATTAAGCGAAGTGGCTGAAATTACTGAACTCGACCCAGAAAAAATCAAATCGGCACTGCAATAAGATCAGCCGGCCGCAAAGAACGGTTTTCACTTAGATCACCGTCAGCGGCCGGATTTTTATTCCAACATTCAAACGATTAGTCTATAGCATCCTCATCATTCATCAACGAATGTGCATCGCGAAGAAAAAAATAGAAGCGGTTTCTTTTGCTGTCAGACCCCGTCAACATCCGGCCTGACGATTCCAAATCACTGTTCCGCAGTTGCCATTCTTCTCAAAATATGCTTCATAGTCTTTTAAAACCAAATCGTTTATGATCAACATAACAAGTCTTTGATCAGCCTTGAAACTAACATTGACCGCAGCGGCGAAGTCGAGTACGAATCTGAAGCGAAATTGTACGACATGACGAGTATTACTAGAAAAACAAACGGGGGTCGCAATGAAAAAGAGCACCATACAAATTTTATTTGTTGTGATCATCATTTGCATTTCATTTTCTGCCATTTTTGTTAAGTTATCAGATGCACCGTCTTCCGTCATGGTGATGTATCGCATGTTTTTCGCATGTACATTCCTTTCGCCCATCTGCTTTAAATATCGAAAATCGCTGCAGCAGATGACACGCAAAGAATGGTTTGCGATCGTGACTGCAGGGATATTTTTGGCCGCACATTTTGGGTTATGGTTCGAATCGTTGAATCATACGACGGTTGCCAGTTCCACCTTGATCCTGGCAATGCAGCCGGCGGTCGCATTAATCGGCGGGCTGATTTTCTTTAAAGAAAAAGTAAACATGCGATTGTTCGCTGCCATGTTCATCGCAATGATCGGGATTGTGATTGTAAGCGGAGGCAATGTTGAATTAGGCCGAGACGGTCTGTACGGCAATTTTCTATCCTTCCTATCGGTCATCTCTGTCGTATGCTGCTTATTGATCGGACAACGCAATGTACGCTCCATCAGTCATTGGATTTACAGTTTTCTCGTCTTTTTTATCGCTGGTTTAACGATGTTAATATTCAATGTCATTAATCAATTGCCCCTCGCAGCATATTCAGCCCATGACTGGCTCATTTTTGTCCTTTTAGCGGTCTTTCCATCAGCCGCTCACATCATTTTTAATATGCTGTTGAAATATGTAAATACGACAACCGTTTCGATGAGCGTGTTAGGGGAGCCTGTCGGCGCATCGATATTAGCCTTTTTTATTCTGGATGAAAGAATTGCCTTGGCAGAAATTGTGGGCGGCATCTTCATCATCGCGGGAATCTTTTACTTTTTGCGAGTGCAAAATGATGCGAATGCAAATGCAGATACCGTCAAAGAAAATTAACCTGGCGTTGAAAAGGGCTGTGAATGGCAAACGATCTGCGCTGCATGCTTCTCACAACGTCAATGAATTGAATATCCTTGCAATTTGCAACAGACTCCCAGGCCCCTCAGCAACTTTCGCCTTATTCCAAATGCATTCTAATTACAGGAGCGTTCAAACCTTCCTGCGCGCCCGAAACGACATGACGCAATCGCACCAGCCGCTGTTCATTGTGAAAAGATCTCAGCACCTCATACACGGCAAAATCTGTTTGATATATTTTCCTGCCGGGCAACAACTGCTTTGCTTGATCGATCAATTCAGACAAACGCTTCGGTTCCCTTTCTTTCCCTGACAAAAATTCCTCTAAACGGGCATATAATTCGCTCCACAGCTTCACTGGAATATCGGCAACTGCTTTCGCATCGGGCCGATGCCGGCTGATGCTGATTTCATCTGCAAAAATCTCCGAAGTCGAGGCCGCCGGCAAAGGAAAGACAAATTCATTGGCAATATGATTCGGAAATGCCATCGCAGTCGTGGCCAAATAAGTTTCACCTTCTCCGCGCCCGACCATCATCGGCATATTGATCCGCGCTGCAACGATCCGATCCGGAATATCCGCATGAAGCATCAATCCTGTAATTTCTGCAGGCATCGTCCGAAACGCTTCCGCCATCGCCTGATCGTGCTGCATCCCTTTACTCAGCATTGAGGCGATCAAATGCGCCATCGCTTCGCTCATATGCGCATAATTGCCGTCCCCAAGGGGAATGTAATTTTTCAGCTCCGGCAGTTTCGTTTCAAATACATATCCTTGATCAACGAGTGATGCGACGGTTTCAGCCGCCTCCTGTCGGCACTCATCTGTTCCAAACACGCCAAAACTTCCATTCGCCGCGTAAGCCAGCTTGCCCCCATCGCTTATGAATGGATGCGCCCATGACTGTCCGCCGCCTGACTTTGACCGGCTGTGCATCAAACCGATCTTGCCTGGCAAATTTATCGCATCCGTTTCCTGCAGCAGCCGCTCCACATCGCCAACCACTTTGGCGTAATGCAGCTTCCCTTCCGAAATCGTCGCAATTCCGCTGTAATATCCTCCGGCATACCCTTCCTGTTTCTTCATCATTTCAATTAAAATCGGCGCTGCCCGCTTATTCCCGACATAACCTGCAATATTGCACATTCGTCCCGCTCCTTTTCTCTTCATAAAGCTGAACATCATCGCCGGCAACAATTTCTTTTTCCAATGCATCCTTTGCGCAGGATGTTTTCGATATAATGCTGTTCTTTCCAACGATTCGCCTCATTCCCGCAGCAAACTTGCAATTTCGAAGTTCATTTCATATTTCCGTTATCTGCACTTTCAGTTAATCCGCTGGATCTGCTCACCAGCCTGTCGAATCTAATCCTTATTCCGTTTGATCTTGCTATCTTCCTCTTTCCTTGCGCTGATGTTATTTGATAATTTGACATTTTAACTGCTATCCCAACTGCTCAGGAAGATATTTAACGAAGATGCTTCTCAAAGTTTCCAAATAGCGGACATTTTTATATTTCTGAGCTATAGGGATAAGGCCCATAATGTCCGGCACAACATTTCGCCTTCTGCTTTCGGAAACATATTCTGAAACATAGATTTTAAGTACTTTCCCGCTTTTAAACTCTTGATATGACACTCAACCCGAAAAATGACAACTTGCCTGGTTGTGCTTCATCATGCGCTATCTTTATCCAAAATATTTTGTGTTCAAAAGAAGAAATTCTTTTTGCATAGCGTGATCATGATGCATCCCATGAATGTTAGACTAAAAAAAGATCGTCAGTCCCACATGCCAAATTCCGTTTCCTGCCATGCAAGCACCGTGCCGTCAGCCAATGCAAGCTGGATATCTTGATCGTCTATGTTGATGCCGGCGGCCACTTTTGCGATGGCCCGTTCACTGCCCGGCTTCATCGGATGAATCACCGTTACGATGCGAACAGGCCGGCTGGAAGACAACGTGTAGACAGCAGCAGGCGCAGGTTCGAATTCTCCTTGCAGTCCGTCCCCGATCGTTGTCCATCCTTGCCATTCCGGCTCTTTCTGTCCTTCAATCACATGCAGCTGCAAACCGGCATTGGCAGCGGCCGCAACGGTTACATTCACTGAATGTTTATTTACCGTGTAAGCATTCACTCCGTCTGTTTCCACATCTTTGCTTTCAAAATGCCACAAAATTTCATACGCATGCCCGGCGCCATCGCGCGGAACGAGACGATCCACGACAATAAAGAAAGGACCCAGCTTCTCATCCTTCTTGACAAAAATAACTTTGCGAACATGCTTCACCGCTGTTTCTGCTTCCGGACCATACCCTTCATCATACGTTCCCTCGACCACGTCATGCGTCTCATCCGATTTCCAACTCGCATCCGCCTTCTCTTCGATGTTCAATTGATCCCGCCTGTAATGCTTTCTTCGGTTCTGATCCTCTCCGTTCACTCGAATCGTATTATGAGATCGCGTAGATAATACGTATTGGCGCATTTCTGAAGCATCATAAGCATAATTGCCGCCTTCCGTTAATAAGAGAGAGCCGTAAGCATGGACGATCAAGTTTAATTTATCTTCATGCTGATGCGCATACCCAAAAGGACCGCCGTCAAACAACGCCCACACCGCATCTTTCTCCCAACTGCTTCGCATCACATAATAACCGGCATAAGGAAAGGCATAAGAGGTTTCTTTAGGAGGCTTGCCTTCCCGTCCTTCTGAAGCCGCCCATTGAAAGCCTTCTTCATCCGGATAAAATTGCGCCGCGGTTTTCATCTCATTGACAATCGTTGACCACGACCCGTCATTGACATTCGGCAGCCTTCCATCCGGCATCATGATGCGCAAGTTCACGGCATACGCATGTTTTAAATGTTCATAAAACGGTTTCGGGATTGGAACGTCATATACTTGCGCTAAATTCATCAAGTTCTTGTAATTATGCAGCAGGACCTGATGATAGCCTGTCGTCAATTCAATTTGAAAACCATCCGGATATAATTGATTCGTCAATTCTTCCGTCATTTTCTCAAATGCAAGCCGAACCCATCGGCTCGCATCTTTCAACGCCGGAAACAAAATGCCAATATGAGCGAGACCGTTCATTTCCATCAGAAGCCAGTTGCCGCCCTTGACGTGGAAATTTTCCAGCCTCCAACCGTGTTCCCAAAGCGATTTGTACCAAGTGACCAGCACATCGTCCGTGAACGCCTCCGATTGATAAAAGGCGTCAAAAGCATAAGGCCAGCTTCTGGACATGCGCAAACCTGCTTCGATCGTCCTCCATGCTTTCGTTGCGCCAGGATCAGCCGCTTCAGGCACCTTTGCCTGACGAATCCAGCTTAGGAATAAGTTTGCGAAACCTTCCGCATATTTCTCGTCTCCCGTTTGACGATAAGCTCTTGCCAAGGCAACAAAATCGTGATGCCGATTCAGCTGCCACGTCCACTCTCTGTACTGGTTGTATGTAGGATTAGACATCCAGTCAATTTCACCTTCGAATGCATGGGCGGTTCCAGTTGAAACGACTTGTCCTTCCAATATGCGGTCAGCAGCCGCGCGATAACGATCCGTCTCTGACAGCGCCGTTTCGGTTTCCAATAAAAAGGATCTTCCCACGCCCGGCACCGGCAGCTGCGAGAATCTCTCCGCATCCCAACTTTTTCTTGCATATGCTGCAAACAAAGCGCGGGCTTGGCGGTAATTTTGCGCTGCAGCTGCTTGCTTAACCGCTTTCAATTCAGGGATCGAATCATCGATCAAATGCATAAAAAATTGCTCATCACTCACCCTCGTCAAACCTTCTGACATCTGTTCATCATGGTTGTCATGGATTTCATTTTTTGGCTGAATATTCATCGTTTTCTTTGTCCCCCTCCTGTTATTTCGTCTCTTCTTTAAGCAGGTTGTGATCGGCAAACAGACTTACGATAATCAGCGTTCCCATAACTGCAGCACTTCCAAGGCCGGCACGATTTCTCTTCTTCCATCCTCCGCCTTCCGTCTTTTTTCAGCTAAGCAGTGCTTTTGCGCTTCCACCCTCCCGCTTTCTATCATTCCTATGTGAAATGAATCGGTTGATTGACTTTTTCGCAATGTAAAAAGATGTTTCAGGAGTTTCCAAACAAAACCGGCTTGCGATATTTCGCATTCGGCGGTAGGACAGGCGGTTTCCCTTGCTGACAAACGAGCCGGTTTCCTTCCGTGTATCCCGCTTCGCGCGGTGCGAGCACGCCGACAAGCCGCTGCCGCCATTCGGCAAGTTCCTTGGCATAACGGCCATCTTGCGCCAAATCGTTCATCTCCATCGGATCTTTTTCCAGATGAAACAGCTGTTCCCGGTCTGCGCGCGCGTACCATATATATTTCCACTTGCCGTCTGTCAAATAGTGCATCTCCAGCATTTCATCGTACACGCCGTTATGCTCTCCATGCACAAACTCCCTCCATTCCGTTTCTTCCCCCCGAATGAGCGGAAGCAGGCTGCGGCCGTCCACAGACTTCGGGATCGGCACCCCGGCAGCGTCCAGCAAAGTCGGCATCACATCTTGCAGACAAACCGGCTGATCCACCCTGGACCGCAACAGAGGAGAAGGAGATTGAGATGCATTCACTTTAAACTGAAGCTGCATGCTGGATGGGGACAAATCTGAATTTGGCTGAAACTTTGACTGATGCGCCTTAGACGGATACGATGTTCGCATTGACTTTGGCAGCCGAACGATGAACGGAATATGGGCAGAGCCTTCGTAAGCATACGTTTTGCGCCACAGATGATGATCTCCCATCATGTTGCCGTGATC
This sequence comes from uncultured Paenibacillaceae bacterium, assembly GCA_937983035.1. GTDB lineage: Bacteria > Bacillota > Bacilli > Paenibacillales > CALAME01 > CALKAN01. Next base: position 8,708 of record CALKAN010000120.1, read on the forward strand.
CGAAATGAACAAGATCACCGTCTTTTCCATCAGCCGCTGCTGCCTCAAATATTGAAACAAACGGCCGATTTGATGATCAATATGATGAATTTGCCCATAATAGCCTGCGCGGGCTTTGTGGATTTTGCGCTCGCTCACTCGGCCATGCCAGGCATTCGGGTGCATGGCGGCATCCGGGCAATCAAAGATCGATGCCCAAGCGCCCACGCTTGGTTTGGGCAGGGACTGTTTCATGTAGTAATCAAAATAATAAGGAACAGCGTCAAAAGGCGCATGCGGCCGGGTAAAAGAAACTTTCAGAAAAAACGGTTTCGTCGGATCGCGCTGCTGAAGAAAGCGGATGGATTCGTTAATCGTCCAATTGTTCGGATGCAAATGTTCCGGTGCATGATACGGGCGCGCCATCCAAGAGTTATTGTCAATGCCGTGATCGTACGGCCCGTAATCTCCCCCCTTATTTTCTTCAAACCAGCGGCTGTAATCCGTGCAATTAGCAGGCGGTTCCGCGCGATTCACTTCCTCCAAAACGGTATGGTGAAAACCTTGCAAAGAGCGCTGCGGCGAAAAATGCATTTTGCCGATGCCTTGCGTATGATAGCCGTATTCACTGAGCACGCCCGGAAGGGTATTCTCCAAATTGGCGATCTGCCCTTGCCCTCTGCCTGATCCGGTAATCCCGACATTCCACGGGTCCATTCCTGTCATGAGCGAAGCCCTGGCCGGCACGCAAGAAGGCGAAGGAGAATAAGCGCTCGTAAACACCGTTCCCTCCGAAGCGAGCCAATCCAAATTTTCTGTTTCAATGACGTCATTGCCATAGCACCCAAGCGTATCCCAACGCTGTTCGTCCGTCATAATCAGCAGGATGTTCGGCCTGTCCACATTCCACACTCCTTATGGCTAAAATGGATCACATCACGAGATGAACCGAAATCACGCCTTCTTCACATCGCATGATGCAATTGCAATGCTTGCCCTCACTCGCATCTTCACGCCAAAAAAACGCTTACAAAATTCCTTGCGCCGACTTTTTTGACAACTTGTTTCAATGATGCATTAACATTTTCACCTCTCGGCTCTAAAACCTGATCATCATGCGTCCATATAGTTTTCATGAATTTTCCATCTCATTCCATATTAAAGCTCCTATTTTCATATGTCCAGCCTCTATTCAGTAATCATCGAATCAGATCATTGATCATCATTGACCGCTTCGGTTCACACCAGTCAAAAAAAATTAAATATGCAGTTAAAAAGGCAGCATCACGCTGCCCTTTCTATTCTCATGCTTTGACAAAGCATAGGCATTTGCCCGCATCGAAACGACTTGTGTCCTGTTGAACGGTTTTTCGGTCATGACCTTGATCAAAATTCGTTCCTGCTATTCCAAATTCAACGCCTCCATTTCGGCATTAGCCGCCTCTTCCGCTTCTCTCAAAGCCGTATTGATATCTTTTTCACCTAAAATCAACCTATCCCTCCTCAAAATTTACGTCCACTCAATGATGAAGATTTTGAACCTAAGTGAAACATTGAAAATATCTGCTTTTCAAACATCTTTTGCGCCTCACTATTTACATGTATATTTAAAGAAAGGACGCACATGAGCATTTGCAACATGGATATATGAATTTAACAATAACAAGAAAGGTGAAGCGGAATGAAAATCATTGATGCGCACAACCATCCAAACTATTTGGGATACAACCTGCAAAAATTGCTCGCGGACAAAGATGAGCACAGCATTGGCCAGACTTGGCTGCTTTCACTCGAAACTCCCCGGCACGAATATTGCCCATCATATTTCAAGCATTGTTGGCCGGACGAAAACGGGGCCATTCCGTTCAGCGCTTGTTTAGAATTTTACCGCCAGCATCCGGATCGATTCGTCCTGGGCTATGCACCGGATCCTCGGCGTCCAGATGCGATCAGCCGTCTGGAAGCGGCCATTAAGCTTTACGGGGTTCAAGTATGCGGCGAAATCATGCTTCGCATGATGTACGACAATCCTGATGCGATTCGTTTATTTCGCTTCTGTGGAGATCATGGACTGCCTGTCATCGTTGAACTGAACTATGGCATTGACATCAGGGAAGGAAAACCTGTTCCATGGGAAGGTTATTGGTACGGAGGAGGCATTGACACCTTTGAAAGAGTCCTGCGGGCTTGTCCTGATACGATCTTTCTCGGACACGGTCCCGGCTTTTGGGCGCATATTTCCAATGATGATTTGTACTTGCAAGCCAGCTATCCGCAGGGTGACATTGTCGAGGGCGGCAAAGTGGTTGAACTGATGCACAACTATTCGAACTTATATTGTGATTTATCCGCAGGCTCAGGTCTGAACGCACTAAAGCGCAACCGTGAATTTGCCCGCCGATTTTTAATTGAATTTCAGGATCGCTGTCTTTTCGGAAGAGATCAGTTTGGCAACGAATTGCAAACTTATTTAAACAGCCTGCAACTTCCGCAAGATGTATTAAGCAAATTTATTATGAAAACGCTTTGCGAATTCTTCCATCGTGACAAGCCCAAAAATAAGGCGCTGATTTATTTAAAATACCTTATCGGATACAGTCGCAAGGTGAAACAATGGCAGAGCCGAATGCAGGAAAATCTTGATCACATCCATAACTTCGGCGCTCTCATCAGCGCGAGAAGGGCGGAGGGCATATTTTCACAGCTGAGCGTATCTTGAAAAACCAGGAGATCGTGACA
>CALKAN010000121.1 GCA_937983035.1 uncultured Paenibacillaceae bacterium
GTTGTCAACGGCGGCATTGGGCTCGGTGCATTGGCGATCGGCGATGAAAGTCCGGAATTGGAAAGCTTAGCCGGTGAAATATTGGAAAGCGCGATTAAATCGCTGCCGACGATGTTGGCGGAATATGCGCCGGACGGGGGCTGGACAGAAGGTCCCGGATATTGGGATTACGGCACAAGATATGCCGTTTACTTCCTCGATTCGCTGCGGACAGCGCTCGGCACTGATTACGGCCTTTCCGACATGCAAGGATTTGAGAAAACGTTCGATCATTTGATGCATTTCCACGGCATGCAAGGCACGTTCAACTTCTCCGACGGCGGAGCCGGCAATATTCAGACGATCGTGACGCTGTGGTTTGCGAAGCGGTTTAATAAGCCGGAATATATATGGTACCATCAAAACGCATACAATCCGAGCCGATTTGGAGTGTTTGACATTCTTTGGTATGATGCGGATTTGTATGCCACAGCGCAAGAACCGTCAGAACTGGACAGCTATGCCCGCTATGTCGAAGCCGTTTACATGAGAAATACGTGGAAAGACAAAAACGGGAATTTCCTCGGATTCAAAGCCGGCGACAACAAAGTAAATCACAGTCATCTCGATCTCGGTTCGTTTGTGTATGATGCGCTGGGCACTCGCTGGGTGCACGATTTGGGATCTGAAGGCAAGACTTACCTGCGAACAGGCATAAGCCGGTGGGATTATTACCGCTTGCGCGCAGAAGGGCACAATACGCTCGTCATCAATCCTGATGGAAATCCGGACCAAGATCCGACAGCGGAGACGCTGATGGAACGGGTAGAGCTGGGCGATCAAGGTTCGCTGGCCATTGCGGATTTGACGGCGGCGTATCGGAAAGATGCGTATTCGATCAAGCGCGGCATGATGATGTTTAACTTGCGCAACGAAGTGCTGCTGCAAGATGAAATTGAATTAAGGCAGCCGTCTGAACTTTGGTGGTTCATGCACATCTCTTCGCAAAACCAAGTAGATATCAGCCAAGACGGCAAATCAGCATTGCTGACCCAAGGCGGAAAAAGATTGTGGGTCCAACTCATTTCGGATACGGATGCGCAGTTTATAGTGATGGATGCCAGTCCGCTGCCTGTTTCGCCGAATCCAGAGCAAACGGTAAACAGCGCATTTAAGAAACTGGCATTGCATCTGGAAGATGCTTATCAAGAAACGATTGCTGTTTGGATGGTGCCGCTTGCGGCAGGGCAGCCCATTCCTGCTGAATCGCCTGCTTTAATTCCTTTGCAAGCATGGTCATTGTCAGATTTTGAAGCGCCGATGCTGGATGAAATTCGGGTGGACGGCATCCCGTTGACGGAGTTTGATCCGTATCAATTTGCCTATGAAGTGGAGCTTCCTTACGGAACGGAACAGTTTCCAGTCGTAGAAGCCTATTCGGACGATCCGAATGTAGAAATCAGCATCACGCAAGCCAGTTCTACTTCTGACGCAGCCGAAGTAAAAGTATCGTTCAGCGATCGAGAAGGGCCTGAACTTGTCTATCACGTTCGATTTTTCATTGCGCCGTTGCTGGGAAAACCGTCAGAATCGATTGAATATGACGTGATCAGCGTAACGGCAAGCGATGCGCAGGATCCGAACGTGCCGGAAAATACGCGCGATGATGATCTGGACACGCGCTGGTCGGCAGAAGGAGGACAGTGGATTGAGTACGATTTGGGCGAACTAAAGCCTGTTAACGCAGTATCGATCGCTTTCTATCAAGGGACGGAGCGTTATTCCTATTTCGATATCGCCCTGTCTCAAGACGGAGTGAATTGGAATACGGTATACAGCGGGCGAAGCTCCGGTCAGACATCGGATCATGAAACCTTCTCCTTCTCTGCAGCAGATGCCAGGCATGTGCGCATTAATGGATATGGCAATTCGGTCAACGGTTGGAACAGTTATTTGGAAGTCGGAATCTACGGTCCGAAGCCGATCCCCGTCACCGGTGTTGAACTTAGCGAAACGCGGTTCATTCTTCACGCGATCGCATTTCCGACCGCTGAACTGAAAGCGATTATTGCGCCTGCGAATGCAACGAATCAACAATTGGAATGGAGCAGCAGCAATTTGGAAGTGGCAACAGTAAATGAAGACGGGGTGGTCACTGCGGTAAGAAAAGGCGATGCGGTGATTACTGTCCGAACGGTTGACGGCGGATATGAGGCGCATGCAGGGATCAGGGTTCTCGGTCCCAACAATCCTCAAACGAATGAATAAGCGTGCATAGGATCATAACGATCATAAGCATGCATGGCATTTGCTTGAATTCGAACGCAAATCATGTGCCTGAGCAATATCAAAGGCGAGCTGGAATCATTACAGCTCGCCTTTTTATAGTACGCCCAGCACGGGCGTCATCTATAGGGTGAGAGTCCCGAACGGGGGCTGG
>CALKAN010000122.1 GCA_937983035.1 uncultured Paenibacillaceae bacterium
TAAAATATGTTTTCCGTTGTCAGGAAATTGGCCGGCGATGCGATAAATGTCCTCTTCATTGCACTTGCCTTGCTCATCAAACAGACCGACGCCTGTTCCGGATTCTCTCGCTTCCACAGTCACCAGCTCAGCCCCTTGTTCCAAGTCTTGATGCACGGTGTCAATGAGCTGTTCAAAGTCCAGTTCAGCACCGCTTTTTTTACCGTATTCGGTAAACACGGTCAATCCGTTTTCAATGCTTCGCTGAATGAATTCATTCCTTAATTGTCTCGTCATATCGATCGTTCCGTCTGAAATTTCAATGCTGTTAAAGTTTAATGAAACAACCATGTCGAAAAACGAATCAACGACTTGGCGATGAACGGCGATCTCAAGAAAAGTTCCCCCCGGAAAAATGCAAATCCCTTTTTTTTCAGCCAGTTCAATCTTTTTAGCCAATACTGATCGGGGATATAGAACAGATGTGCCAAATCCGATCTTAATCATATCTATATATGGAGCTGCAGTTTCCAGCAAGTCTTCAAACGCATGAATGCCAAGACCTTTGTCAATGATCATCGTCCTTCCGGTTTTGCGAGGCTTATCCTGCCTTTTTCCTGTCGGATCAAGCAAACCAGGATGCCAATCAAGCTGAGACAGAAATCCCATATGCTTATGTCTCCTAACTGTGTAAAAATGTATGCCTTATGAAAGCAATATATGCAGAAGTCCAAAAGTGGTGATCACTTGGAAATGTGGCTTAAAAAGAAACAAGCCCGCATAGTTTTAAAATAGCTGCCTTAATAACTTTAATAACTAAGATGAGAAGTTTGCTCATTTGGATCGGGACGTCGCTGCAAACTTTTCTCATCCGTCTGAACTCAGCAAAACAATGTGCGAGAGGAGTGAAACCGAAATTGATAGACAAGTTTGTATTAGGCATGTTTGCTTTGCGGATGATGTCCGGCAGCATTGAAATTCTGGCCGCTTTTCTCATGCTTCGTTTAAATCAAGTGGAGAAAGCGCTGATGGTCAATTCGGCATTGGCGCTCGTAGGGCCGATTGTGCTTATTTCCACGACCGCTTTAGGATTGATCGGCGTCGCAGACAAGCTGTCGTACAGCCGGTTAGCATGGGTTGTTTGCGGTGTCGCCTGCTTGTTTATCGGCATTTTAAAAAAATAAAAAAATTGCATATTTTCCTTTACAGGCTTGTCATAATCATGGGCTGCCAGCATACACATGATGTAACAGCCGGACAACTTGGAGGTGAATTCCATGCTTGCGTCCATCGCTGCGATTTTGCCTCATTCGATCAAAACGATGATCAGCCGGTTGCCGCCGTCGATCATGGCAATCTTGGAGGAAATTCGCATACGAGAGCAAAGGCCGCTGGAGATCATATACGGCGGAAGCTATGCATTTGTGACAGCAGACGGTTCTGCCGTGCAAGATCCGCATCAAGCTTACAAAGCTTCCAAGCAGGAATGCCTGAAACTGCTCGACTTATTGACAAATCATTCCGTGTACGCTTTGGAAGAAGAGTTAAAGAGAGGTTTCATCACGATTGCCGGCGGACATCGGGTCGGATTGGCCGGCCGTGCGGTAACGGAACGCGGCAAGGTGAAGCTGATCAGAGAAATCAATGCTTTCAACATTCGGATTGCCAGGCCGGTGACAGGATGCGCAGAGCATGTGCTTCCGCAGCTGCGCGACGAGCAGCATCGCACATTGCATCACACGCTGATCATTTCTCCGCCTCAAATGGGCAAGACCACTTTAATCAGAGACTTGTCCCGTTTGGTCAGCTCCGGCCTGTGGGGCAATGATCGACCGAACTGGACCGGGAGAAAAGTAGGGATTGTCGATGAACGTTCTGAGATTGCGGCGTTGCTGCATGGAGTTCCGCAATTTGACGTCGGTCCTCGCACGGATGTGCTGGATCGATGCCCCAAAGCTGAAGGCATGATGATGATGATCCGTTCGCTCTCGCCGGAAGTATTGGTTGTGGATGAGATCGGAGTCTGGGAGGATGCTGAGGCGGTAAAAGAAGCAGCAAATGCCGGCATTCGCGTGCTGGCCACCGCTCATGGGGAATCGCTCGATCAGATTCGCTCGCGTCCGATGTTTGCGAAGCTGATGGAAGATCATACGTTTGACCGGTATGTCGTCATCAAGCGTTCTTCCGCTGGATTGCGGCAGCAAGACGTTTATGACGCGAATGGAAGGCTTCTTTCATTCGCATCTGCAGTTTATGAACGAAGGAAAGTGCGGCTGTGATGAAATTGACCGGCGCGCTGTTGATTATGTTTGCTTCGACGATGCTGGGATTTTTGCAAGCGGCGCAATAC
>CALKAN010000123.1 GCA_937983035.1 uncultured Paenibacillaceae bacterium
CATCTGCAGGGCGATAAATTTACTTTTCGAGCAAGCTCCACGATCGAATACGGCTTGTTCATCGCATTCGACAGCAGCCGGCGCGTTACTTCAACTCTCGGATCGCGCTTCACTCCATACCTTTGTGCTGCAAGCAGCAAAATTTCTCTCAAAGCATGGTGACAAAGCTCTTGCCAATACAACCCTCGCTCCCGCGAATCACTGATCATGCGCCGAAAGGCGTGATCGATCCGATGTCTTGCCGTCATGCTGTCAATCGACTGAAGGAAGAGCGGCTGCTCAGGAAGCCATGAAATCTCGCCTGCGCCGGAAGTAAAATGCGCCCACAAAAAATTCCACGTCGTTCCTTTCGCCGTTCCATACTCATGCGGCGTATTCGGTCGCAGCAAAACCAAATCACCTGCTCGAGCCGCTTTCGTTACCCCGTCTGCCTTAAAATAGCCCTGGCCGCTGATCGTATACGTGATCAGCCAATCTGCCATTCCTTCCGGACGGCAAGTGAAGTAATCGTCCCCTTTATGAAAATGATCCGTCAATAAAACAGACGCCCCCGCATGCATGTCCAAGCACTCCTTCCTGACACGATCGTTACTATATAAAATAACACGTTTTCCTTATTTTCAGTATAGGTCTTTTGACATTGGCCGAAGTCAAGTCAGCAGGATTGCGTGAATAAACGACAGGATTGATACTGTCTTCGCCAACCATTCTGTATTAAACTGAAACTGCATCTATCGCAGGCAGTGCTAAAATGAATTTCATCATTTTCAAGGAGGGCGGCTGCAATGAGTTATGCATTGCAAGCTTTATCCAAAGCTCAAAAAGAACAGTTTGAAACGGAAGGCTATTTAATTGTGAAAGGGCTGTTCCGCGAAGAAGAGTTGAAAGAAATTGAAGAGACATTTGAAAAGATCAGCCATATGACGATTCCAGGACATTTCGAGCCTGTACTCGACGATACAGTCCAAGATCCGCTGAAACGTTATCCGCGCGTCATGCATCCGCATCGTTTTAATCAAACGGCCATGAACTATATGCTTCATCCTCCGGTGATGTCCGTATTGCGGGACTTGTTTGAAGAAGAACCGCTTGCCGCCCAAAGCATGTATTATTACAAGCCGCCGGGGGCAAGAGGACAGGCGCTTCATCAAGACAACTTCTACTTGAAAGTGGAGCCGGGCAACTGCATTGCAGCTTGGACAGCCATCGATCCGGCAGATCATGAAAACGGCGGACTGCTCATCGTCCCGAAAACGCAAGATTACGAAATCGTTTGCCCGGAAGAAGCAGATGCTTCCGAATCGTTTACGACGCATTACGTCAAGCCGCCGAGAGATAAAGGCATCGTTCCTGCAATTATGGACCGCGGAGACGTGCTCTTCTTTAACGGCAATCTCATTCACGGCTCGTATAAAAATCGTTCCAACCGTTTTCGCCGCTCTTTCATTTGCCATTATGCCAACGCTTCCGCAACGAGCATCGGCATGTACTACAGGCCGCTGTATCGCGCTGACGGCAGCGAAGTCATGCTGGAGGCCAATCCGGACGGCGGACCTTGCGGCATCGAGCACGAATCATTGTATCCGCATTAACATTCCGCTGAAAAAATTTGCAGCATAAAAAACCCTGCAGAAGACAATTTATCCGGCTCTTCTTCTGCAGGGTGCTTTTTTGCTTCTGTTTCATGCCTTTCTTTTATAATCCGCATGCAGCCACGCAATGAGGATGATGAGCAAGATCACCATAGCAAGCGGAATCATCCACAATCTTTCGGAACCTGTTGCCAAAGCAATCACCGTAATCGCAACGCTGATGACAGGCGCCATCACATAATAAGCTTTTGTTTGATAGAACCAGCCGTATGGAAAGAAGTGCGCGCCGGTTATGACAGCAAAAATGAAGACCATCTGTTCCGGATTTTCCAGCAGCGCCCAGTAAACGAGCGGAAAATATATAAATTGCGCGAAGTTAAAGATCAATCCCAGCCGACTTAAACAGTTTCCTTCCATCTTCCAGTCTGCTCGAATCATGTTCGAAATGCCAACGGCTGCCGGAAACATCAGACCTGTTAAAATGAGCAGCAATATGTTCTTCCATTCTATAGCGAATGATTGCATATAGACAATCGTGACAGCCAGCCAAACGAGTGTGCCCGAAAGCAGAAAACCGATGCCGTTTTTTCCTCTCACGGATAAATCTTTTCTTAATTCGTCCAAATTCAACTTTTCCACCCCTGCTCGTTTTTTGGTCTCTCCCTCTCATCAAATTTCCGCTTATCTCTTCGATATCATGAATCCTGTACTCATCATCTGGCGATGCAGTTTGAACCTGCTATAAAACCCGGCTAACAACTTTGCCGTCATAAGTTAACGCATCGATGACCCGGATCCGCTGCACTTCACTTAATTGTTCGATCGGCACCCACTTATACTCCGAATGTTCTTCACTCAGCTTAATTTCTGCATCTTTTGGAATGGAACATTTGAAAATGCCAGCCTGCACATTCACATTCCGGTGATAATAAAAGCCAGTCAGGACAGGATCTTGAATTTCTATGCCGATTTCCTCCAGACACTCGCGGCGAACAGCTTCATGTATCGTTTCTCCGGGATCCACTCCTCCTCCGGGCAGCCCCCATCCCTTATCTCCGTACGTCCTTTTAAGCAAAAGCACTTTTCCTTCGTCGTTCACGATGACAGCATGCACGCCTAATCTGAATGTCCCCATAAGATCCTCTCCATTTGTGTAAATTGATCTCTTGCTATGTAATTCGCATCGATTGCATGCATTTCGAAATGCACGGATACGCAACTTGCGACAAACAAAAGATAACCATATTTCCGTTATGTTAATTCTGCACATGCCATGTAAATATTTAGACGAATGCAATGAGCGGGAAGTTGCATCATGCCGAAAAATGCATTTGCAGACGATCTGCTTAAATGAAGCAATGCGTGATGATGGCAGGAATGCTTCAGTGGCAACTGACATTTAACATCATCTGTTAATTCTTTTCATAAGCAAGTAACAGACGAAAACCGCTAAGAGCACAGCGAAAATGTACGGGATATAATGATTCCAATGGAACTTTCTGCCGGCATATTCCCCGCCGTACTCAGCTCTCATATATTGTCCAGCTTCATCCTTTATTGCAATCGCCTCGTTTGGATCCGTGTTCAAAATTTCAAAATATTCGGTTCCCTCCGGATAATAGTTTGAAAAATTCCCTGAATATGTGCCAATCTGAGTGGAATGTTTTGTTACGCTGCCTAGTTTAGAACCAATGTGCTCAGGATTGACTTGATCGTCGGTAATCACATACACTTTGCCGTCATTGACAACAAATTTATACGCCCATTCTGCCGAAACGGTATTCGATATGAATAAAACTATGCTGAAAAGCATGAACAGACGAACAAATCGCACGCATGAATTCCTCCTTCTCTCATCTATCTGTTTCTGCCGTCAAGCAGCTTTATCAAAAAGAAAAAGCCCGGAACAGTCTATCTGTTCGAGGCTGTTGTATGTCAGCTTTTCCCCACCCGCTCGGTCGGGTATATCCATGATACGACAGTAATCGTTTTCAGTCAACAATATTTTTCCAGCTGGTTTTTGCATTGCAGCTTTTTATAAAGTGAATCAATTTTTTGTACTTGGTTTACACATCTTTGATCATTCCAGCACGCCAAAAGATTTCAACGTGATCAAACGATCGACGGTGATCCAGCCTCGCCATTCCATAAGAGCTGCCGGACTTACTTCCGGCCAAGAAATCGGCCAGCCCCCGTCTTCTTCTTGCGATTGGACGAGATGAGATAAATGAATTTGAAAGTCCTCTTCTGAAATAAACTTTGCAGCATAACTGTCTCTCGTCGGAGCCCAGTCCAGCACTTTATGGACGTATCCCGCAGCTTCTGGATTTCGCTCGATCGTTCCTACTTTTTCCAGCCATGGATTCACTTTCGTTTCTAATATTCGCTCTGCTCTGGAACGATCAGGCGCATGTTCAAGAAAAACGATCCAATGCATGCAATCATGATAATCCCCTGGCTGCTCATGTTCCATGTAATCCCAAAGATATTGCAATGTTTTTTGATGCCACTCTTCGTTTCGATAATCCGTCACGACGTTTTGTTTTAATAAAAGCCCTATTATGCTGCCAGTCGGGTTCATGCTTGCTGTTTCATCTTCTTTTACCGTCCACCAAGGCGCATGCGGATAATCGTTCAGTTCACGGAATGCGAGCGGAAATCCGCCGTCTTGAACAGTAATTTTCCTTAAATATTGAACGATTCCTTGAATCATCTTGCGGTCAAAGCATTCAACTTCTGTCGGGACAGGTTGGCTGTGCGGACAGCGAATATCCGGTTCAAGAGCATTGCCGAATCCGCCGTCATCATTTTGGTAAGCTGCCAGAGCTGAAATAACCGCTTCTTTGCTGCCTCCTTCAAAAAAATATTCAAATCTGCGCCGGTCTAACAACCTGGCATTGCTGTAAATAAACTTTTTCGCTTTAGCCAAGATTTCTTTTCTCATCATAATCACCTCTTAAAAAAATCCAATGCTTCCAATTCAAAATTTAAAGCGAAAACAAAGTCATTATTTGTAAAAATTCGCCATCCACGGATAAAAATCCTATGTTCCCGTTTATTTTTTTCAAAATTTTTTCAGCATCGTTTTTAATTAACTATAATTTTATTATGTAAACTAAATTGAACATGTAACGCTTTTGGTATTATTGCAAATAACCCTCCTTTCATCCAGCATCGTTTTTATTGCTGCCATTCGATTTGGCAATCATTTTTTTATTTTCTCATAAAATTCGATCAAATTATTGTCCGGATCCGTAATGCCAAAGTCGCGCTCGCCCCACCATTTGTCGCTTAACGGAGCATTTGGATGCACGATTCCCAGCGGCTTCAACTTGTTATAAAGCTCATCAATGCCCTCGACTTCGATCCGGCAGCTGGCCGTTCCCGCGATAAACGATTCTGCTCCTGAAATAACAGGCTCTTCCGTTTCAGCGGCTCCGCTGACCCCAGCGCCGATTCCTCTAGTCCGCCAACTTTCGTCGCTTGCTTCCCATAGGTGAATGATCCGCTCGCCTTCATGACGAAGAACCGCGAATCTGTCCTCCGCGTATCCTAAAGTCAATCCAAGCTTATTGCAATAAAAGTCGATGCTCCGTTTCATGTTTCGAACAGGCAAAGCAGGAACTGCACGCAATATTTTCATGCTTCTCACCTCATCAAAATTTTCGAATAAAAAGCGGATACAAAATTGACTAAGCTTATTTTTTTGCAAAACAAGCGGCAGATTAACCTGCCGCCGCTGCACAGATCAAAAACATTATCCTTCCACGATATCTGCATCTAAATCTCGGGCAATCTCTTGCATCCTTGGGATGACCGCATCATCCGTTCCCGAAACGTAGATATCCCCTTGAAAATGCCGAAACGGAATCTGCTTGCCGCCGCCGTTCCACATGAAGAAATCCCCTTCAATGGACACGGTCGCTTGTCCCTTAGCCGTTGCCGTAAACAGTGAAGTATAAGTAAAATCAGATTGGCCTTGAAAATACTGCTTTGCTTCTTCCAATGAAATGGTCTGATTTTCAGTGTCGTTTTCTCGCAACGATCTTGTGATTTTGTAACGCTTGCTCAATTTGTACACTCCCTTTTTTCTATGCGTATGCTTTAATGATTATAACCGAAGCTGCTCCCATATGAACAGAGCGATCAAAGAGAAGCTGCGTTCACCGATCGTTTTAAGCAAAAAACCTGACAAGGCAATGAATGCATGCTCGTTCTTCTATTCTAGCATTCGAGATTGCAATCAATTTTCCTTCTTTTAACTATTCAGCATTGCTAAAATAAAGTTCCTTCCAACAAAACGACTTTTGAAATCGTTATCTTAACGAGGGGGTTTGCTGGAACGAAAAGCTAACGAACTTTTGCGCGAAGCCGCATCGTTTTATCAGCAAGGGATCAACAGTGATTTGTTGAAACAAGATTATGTGCTTGGATCAGCGGCAAGCTGCACGCCCAGTTGATTCATGTAAGAGCAAAGCTAATGGAAAATCATCAATCGATTCAATTTTATAAAGAGCGGTTAAAGCAAGTCCCGCACGAACCTGAAAACTATGTGTATTTGATTCAATGTTATTTGAAATCCGATCAAGTGTCCGAAGCCGGCAAGGTCATTGCCGCAGGACTGAACCTGTTCCCCGAACATGCCCTCCTCCATTACTTCAATGGGGAAGCATTGTCTCGTCAAGGAAAAACGGAAGAAGCGCTGCAAGCATGGGAGAAATCCGCTGAACTGGATCCAAAGCTCATCGACGGCCGTTTCAGCAGAGCATATTTGTTTGAACGGGCAAAGCGTTATCTGGAAGCCGCGCAAGAGTGGAGGCTGATCATCGCCTTTATGCAAAAATATGAATTCCAAGATGAATTTCCGAAACGGGAACTTGCCCGCATTGAAAAATGGATAAATGAATAGCAAACAAAATAAAAAGTCTGCACAAACATGCCGTGCAGACTTATATCGCCTTCATTTTTACCGCCTGATCTTAATTTTGCCGGCTGATTCTTTCAAATCCAAGATAACGCGTGCCTTGAAATTTCAATCTGCCAAAATCTTTTTCAGCCAGCACGCCGTAATCATTGCCGCTGACGTTAAATTCCATCCGGTCTCCGCTCTCAACTTCAAACGTCACGTAATAATTCGTGCTGCTCGATGCATAATGGTCATTGCTGCGGTGTCTGTGAGAAACTTCCGTTCTTTTTGTCACGACGAGCGCATCAACGATTAATACCGGCTGCTTATTATTATTGTTCCATTGGCGCACCCCGCGAACAATCGCAAAAATGATCATTCCAAATATGAGCAGAAACGTTAAACTGAACAATATTGGAAACAGCGTGCTCATCACGGTAAACCCCGATGGTACGTACATATGAAACATCTCCCATCCTTTGCCAATCTTAACCACGATTATAAATGATCATACGCAAACAAGAACATTTTGGTTGCAATAAAACGAAATTTACTCTCAACGAGGCTTGAAAAAACGGTATGCGACGTTCAACTGGCTCTCCTTCATCTTCAAATCCTTCACGGCATCATATAAGGGAGATAAATCATAACTCACTCGTTTAAATTGGATTTGTCCACCGGTAATCGTCATATAGTGGGCATCTTGAGACAAATCAATCGATTGCCTGGAAGGGCGATACGAAGTGCTGCCAGGGTTCAGCCATAATTCTTGGTCGCCTAAATAATGAACGGCTTGGTAATGGGTATGTCCAAAAATGACTCTTTTCTGTTCAGATTCCGGATTGTTCGCATATTCGTTCCAAAAATCTAAAAACTGTATTCGGCTTTCAATCGTTTCATAACTGCGATGGATGTAACTATGCTTCATGCAGTAATGAATGCCGTCCATCGTAAACGCAGCATGATATGGCAATGCTTTCAAATAAGCGATATCGCTCTCGTCTAATTGAGACGCATTATAATGAACCCAGGTTCGCTCTTCCTCAGGTATGTCCTTCAGCTTGATCCCGCTGTAAAAATGGTTGATCACATCTTCGTCATGATTTCCTTTCACTGCTGTAACGTTGCGTTCGCGGCACCATTGAATCACTTCTTTAGGAAATGGGCCGTAATCAACCAAATCCCCTGCACAGAAAATGACATCGCAATCTTTCTCTTTCTCCCAGATCGCTTTCAACGAATAAATATTGCTGTGTATATCCGAAATGATCAATGCTTTCATGTTATGCGCCCCCAATCTTTTTGCAGCATTCGCGATCCAAGTCATATTTTGCTGCATGATTCTATTATTTTAACATGAAGTTTTGCTCCGGCCGACAGTTTTTACAATGCAAAAATACCTGAGCGAAAAAGCCCAGGCTGTGAAAAAAACGAATGATATAGCATGTTTGCTTAAATGAAAATTCAAGCCTCTTTTTTCAATTTATACAATACGGTTTTATGTGCAAAATACAGCTCGCCGTCCGGAGTCCGCGTCGCCGCGTTTACAACGCCCGGCAACTTCATCACTTGTTCTAACTGACCGGTTTCAATATCGAGTTCATACATATGCTCTCTGCCAAATAAGGTTGCGCCGCGGCTGCCGTTTGCCGTCATCCAAGTGCAGTCTTCCCCTATTTCAATAATTTTCACAACTGCCATGATGGAAGGATCGAAGATACGCACCTGCTTTCCTGTGCGAAACGCCACTTTGCCGCCTGCTGCTAATACCGCGCCGAGTTTGAATTTTTTATCGAATTCCCGCACATAAACCAATTCACCGTCCGGCGAGAATACGGCGAAATGACATTCGATGTCTCGCTGCGGCAACCCGCTGCCGCCGCCATGAGTGGTGAAATATAAATATTGATCGTCTGCAGCAAGACCTGCGATCGCCCGCTCAGGAATCGGATCATACCACGAATTCACTTCCAGCGTATGAGGATCGATGCGCGACAATCCTCCGCCGTAAGTGCCGTACTTCGCTCCCCAACCCGTCCATACGGCGCCGTCTGGTCCGAGCACGCTTCTTCCTTCCGGCCGGATCAAATCAGGCTCAACCGATTCCAACACTTTCGGATTGACATTGTTCACGCGGTCCCAAGGCTGCATCGGATCACTAAGCGATCTCCTCCCATCCTGAAATACCCGTATCCACCGTGATCAAAAGGCTGA
>CALKAN010000124.1 GCA_937983035.1 uncultured Paenibacillaceae bacterium
CGAATAATCAATCGCCGGGATAATTGAAGCTTCTGCTTTACTATGGCCCGCACGCTCCAGCCGTCTTCATCGGCCGTCACTGCATATCGCAAAGGAGCATAGTAACTCATTTTTTTAACTTGTTCCGCCGGAAAACAATTGCGCTGCGCTCATACTCCACATCTGGGACCCCTTCGTAATGGTTCGCATTGCGCGCCACGGTAAAGAAAAAATCAGACAATCGATTCAAATAGCGGCGCACTTCCTCGTTAATCGGCGCTTGTTTTGCCAGCGTGACCACTCGTCGTTCCGCCCTGCGGCACACGGTCCGGCAAACGTGCAGCACTGCGGACACCGTGCTGCCCCCGGGCAAAATAAACCGTTCGATATCGTCCGTCTCCGCGTCATATCGATCAATCCACTGCTCGAGCCGTTCCGTCATGTCAGCCGTCACTTTAGGCTCGCGCGTTCCTGCTTTCAAGACCATCAGATCCGATCCGCAATCGAACAGTTCATGCTGAATTTGCAGCAGATCTTGTTTAAGCTGTTCATAGCGTTCGCCGTTCATCAAGCTGATCGCTTGCCCGACAAAGCTGTTCAACTCATCCAACGTTCCGCACGCTTCAATCCGAATATCATCTTTTTCCACTCTGCCGCCTATGACCCCTGTTTTCCCTTCATCTCCCGTGCGTGTATAAATGTTCATTCCACATGCCTCCTATATTCGTTGTCATCCATCGTTCCAAACGAGACCGCAGCGCAGTTTTCCGCATTCTGTTATCCTTCCAAATTCATCCGCCGTTCGACCGCATGATCTCTTCAATCCAGTCCATGCGCACATGTTTTCGCACATGATCCGCAAGTCTGTCAAATGCCGCCTCGCGCTGCTCGTTCCAGAGAATCGTCTGACGAATCGGCGCCCATCCCTTTGCAGATCGAAGCTGATTCAGCCATTGCCTGCGAAACTCATCATTGTGAAAAATGCCGTGAACCGACGTGCCCCAAATGCGGCCGGATTCATCCGTCATCCCGTCTTCCCGTTCAATCACGTCCCCATTTGAATCGTAACATGATATCACAAAAGGCGAGCGCGCCTGCCCGCTGTAAACCGTTTTGCCTGAATGACGAACATAACCGCTGATCGCCGTTTCCTCGATTCCTGGCAAGCGGACCGAACCGAACACCCGCTCAATCTTCTCTTCCTTGCCTAATGCAGTTTCCATCGGAAGCAAAGCAAGTCCAGGCGGCATTTCTGTTCGAATTTCTTTCCCGCCGGCAGCTTGCGTGAAAGTCCCCATCAATTGAAAGCCGGCGCCGATGCCGATCACAGCCCCTTCATTCCGCGCAAATTGCTCGATCCGGTCTGCCAGTCCGGATTCATGCAAAAACGATGCAGCTTCTTCGATCTGATTCGTCCCGGGCACAATGACCGCATCCGGCGCTCCCCACGACCGGCTCTCTTCAATATAGCGCACATAAACGTCCGGTTCATGCATGAAAGGATCCATGTCTGAAAATTGGGCCATCCGCGGCAAGCGAATGACGGCAATGTCAAGCAATCGTTCGTTTTGGCCGTCATCATTGGACCGGCTGATGAATCGGCTGCGATCTAATGAGGCTGAATCCTCATCTTCGAGGCCGAGCGACGGCAAATACGGCACGACGCCAAGAACAGGCTTGCCCGTCTTTTGCTCCAGCCAATCCAGCCCCGGCTTTAGCAAGCTGACATCTCCGCGAAATTTATTTATAATAAACCCTTTTACTCTCGCACGTTCCTCAGGCGTTAAAATTTCGAGCGTTCCTACGATTGAAGCGAAGACGCCGCCTCGATCGATGTCAGCCGCGAGGATCACCGGCGCATCCGCCCAAGCAGCTAAACGCATATTCACGATGTCCCGGTCTTTCAAATTGATTTCAGCCGGGCTGCCCGCCCCCTCGATCACGATGCGATCATACTGTTTGCGCAGCCTCGACAGCGCCTTCACAACGATCTGTTTCGCTTCATCTAAGTATTGCTCGCGGTAAACGCGGGCATCCATAAGTTTATAGGGCTTCCCGTGCACGAACACTTGGGAGGCCATATCTTTCACCGGCTTCAGCAATATCGGGTTCATGTCTGTCGTCGCGGCAATGCGGCAGGCATCGGCTTGCATCCCTTGTGCGCTGCCGATCTCGCAGCCGTCAGGCGTTATATGCGTGTTCAGCGACATATTTTGCGACTTAAACGGAGCCGTGCGATAACCGTCTTGCACGAATATGCGGCAAAAAGCCGTTGCCAGCACACTCTTGCCCACATCCGATGCTGTTCCTTGCAGCATGATGGTCTGCGCCCATTTTTCCATCTGTCTCCACCTCATCCGATGATCTCCCGCAGCGTTTGCAGAAGCGTCACATTGTCATCTCTCTGTTTAATGGCCAGCCGCCCATACGACTCATCCAAACCTGGAAAATGGGAAGCGTTCCGAATCAAAATTCCCTTATGACCGAGCTGCCGCTGCAATTCGCGAATAGTAATGCCCCGCTCATGCGGCAATTGAAACAGCACGTAATTTACTTTCCCGGGAAATACTCGCAATCCGAGCTGCATTAACTGCTGTTGAAACCAAGGTCTCTCTATCTTCAGCCATTGCAGCGTTTGCCGGGCAAAATGGTCATCATCCAACACAGCTTCGCCGATGATCTGAGCCAAACTGTTCACGCTCCAAGGGGTTTGAAGCTCTCTTAACCGCCGGATCGCATCCGGATGACCGACGATGAATCCGAGCCTCAAACCCGGAATCGCATAAAATTTCGTCATCGAGCGGATGACAAATTTCCCCTCAGTTTTTGCGACATGCCGCAACATCGTGCACTCTCGTTCATTTTCAACAAAGTCGATGAACGCTTCATCCAGAATCACCGTTTTGTTCGGGTCGTCGAGTTCCATCAGTTGCTGCATTAACTCGAATGGCAGCAATCTGCCGGTCGGATTGTTCGGATGACCGAGAAATGCAGCATCCGCGCGGTGCAGCGCCTGCATCACCGCCTCTGCAGACACGTCAAAATCCGATTCATCGGAAAGCCAAATATCATATATGGCGCCGCCGATTTTTCGAATCGCTTGTTCATATTCTGAAAAACATGGACGCACGAGCACCGTTGTGTCAGGTTGCTTCCAGCGGACGACGAGTTCAATAAGTTCCGCCGCTCCGTTGCCGACAAGTATGCTTTCAACCGGAATCTCATAGCGCTGAGCGAGTTTTTCGCGCAATCTTCTGGAGACAGGGTCAGGGTAATGAGCGATCGTCCTCCAATGTTCTTGGAGCAAATTTGCAATCAGAGCAGGCGGGCCAAGCGGGTTCATGTTCGCGCTGAAATCAAGAAATTGACCCGGCGGAATGCCGTACAACGCTGCCGCAGTTTGCAAATCGCCTCCATGCCCGTATTGTTCTAACATCATCTCACCCCTCTTTCTGTTCGAACAGTTGCATTATTTAAACAAATAAACATGAAAAATTCCAGCAGCCGCCAGCAGCAGCAGGCATTCGATCCATTCATTGACGGCTCCGTAAACATCTCCGGTGAGGCCGCCCAACTTCCTGCTGATATATTCGGCTGATCCAAAACCTGCACCTGCAGCCAAAACGAGCAGCAGCGCGACCGCTGCCAGCAGCAGC
>CALKAN010000125.1 GCA_937983035.1 uncultured Paenibacillaceae bacterium
AGCCATAGGCTCTCCTGACGGCAGCGGCTGCTTCACGTCGATTTCTTTCGTTTCATCATCAATTATAAAGTTCCATACTCCGCATAAATCGATCACCGCGCGATGATCGGTAACGATCGGATATAACATGCTTTACGCACCTCACTCAAAGTAGAATCATCTTTATTTATTCCCAACAATAGAACAAAACTAACTATCGACCCTTTGTATGAAAGGGCTTTAATTGAATTATAATGGACTAATTTTAACTACACGGGTAATATTTTTTCTTCATTCGTAATTTTATTGCATATTTACGGTGAAACCGATAAAATTTAACGAAAGGGGGGGCAGCAGCATGGAAAGAAAACTCAACTATCAATTATTTGTCAAAGCCATGCAACTTATTCACTCCATCACGAAAATCGATCTCAGGTTATATGACCAAAATGGGCGCATCATTTATCAATTCGTGAACTATCCTCTGCCAGCCCTGATCCATTCGTCGAATCGAGACACCGTGAAACGAATCCAGCATGTGCTGAAAAACAATGAACGAGACCATTATTACCGTTATATCGATCCTTATCGTCTCGAGTATATTTCTGCAGGCTTATGGGAAAAAGATAACTTTTGCGGGAGCATCGTCATCGGTCCGATCATTTCCAACGCACAAGTCGTTGATTTTATGAAAGATGTCATGATCACGAATCAACTTCCTGCCTCAGAACGCAGCGCGTTGACACAGTTTTACGAATCGCTGCCATCATTAAGCGATGAAGAAGTTCGTCACATCGGGGAATTGTTGGTTCATGCGCGCATCCATCCTTACATCCATTATCCGCAGATCGAAGCAGAGGAACCGCTTCCGCCCGCAAACATTTATGCGCCGAAAGTGGAAGAAGAGGAAAACAAGAAGAAGATTGAAAAAAGATATGAACTGCAAAACAAACTGATGGATGCCATCACTCAAGGGGATCAAAAGAAAGCAAAAACCAGCGTGCAGGAACTGATGAACGATTTGGTTGAATTTTCAAACCGAGTGCCGGGAAGCCCGATCCGCTCTTCCAAAAACATCGGATTCGTTTTCAATGCGATGTGCAGGCTGGCTGCAGAAAGAAGCGGCGTGCATCCATTATTTTTGCACCAACTTTCCGAACGATTTGCCATATTAATTGAACGAACAACGACCATTCCTCAGTTAAAAAAATTGTTTTCATCGATGGCAATCGAATATTGCGACCTTGTAAACACGTTTTCTACCGGCCAATACAGTCCCCTCGCCAAAAAAGCGATCGACTATATTTTGCTGAATATCGGCAGTCCGTTGACTCTGCAGCAAATCGCTCGCCACATTCATGCCAATCCTTCGCATCTGTCTAGAAAATTTAAAGAAGAAACCGGCATGACCGTCACGGAATATATTAATCGCAAGCGGATCGAAGAAGCGAAATTATTTTTGCAAAGAGGAAATGTGTCTGTTACAGACGTCGCATTCATGGTCGGATTCAACGATTTGAACTATTTCAGCAAAGTATTTAAAAAATATACGTCACTTACGCCTACTGAATATATGAAGAAGAAACATGAAAACATCAAACATAAGACGAGAAAATAAATCCACGAGATCGCAAGCGGTGAAAGCAGCAGCGGTCATAACGGTTCGATCGGAATCACATTCAAGCTGCCTAGAGACGTCTTTTCTACCTTGACTTTCACACGATAAACTTTTTCCAACACGTCTGGACGAAGCACTTGTTCGGGGGTGTCAAACGCTGTAATTTCAGCATCGTCAAGAAGCAGCATGCGATCGCTGTATCGCGCCGCCAGCGTTAGATCATGTTCAACGAAGATCGTAACGGCGCCGGTTTGCTTCGTATATTTTCGGGCTAAATCCATCACCATGAGTTGATGCCTGATATCAAGGGCGCTGGCCGGCTCATCCAGCAAAAGCACCTTGGGCCCGGAGACTAAAGACCGCGCCATGGATACGAGTTGCTTCTGCCCGCCGCTGAGTTGGTGAAACGGCTGTTTGCTCAAGTGCAATAGATTTAATTGTTTTAACACGCCGGCTGCTTGTTCGATCTGCTCCTCACTCACTCGCCAGCGCAAATGCTTTACCAATCCGAGCAAAACCATTTCAAAAACCGTCAGTTTTGAATCGCTTGTGCTCATCTGCGGCAAATAAGCCATATCAGACGCTGAATAAACGCTTCCTTTGTCATCCGTCAAGCTCACCGTGCCGCTGTGCTTGATCAGCTTGGCGATCGCTTTGATCAGCGTAGTCTTGCCGATGCCGTTTTTGCCGATGACGGACGTCATTTCACCGCCGCGAAATTGTGCGGAAATACCGTTAAGAACGACACGTTCAGCATATTTTACTCGGATGTTCTCAATGTTTAATTTCAACATGGCATCTAATCCTTTTTGCGCATCATTAATAGAAACAAAAATGGAACGCCGATTAATGACGTGACAATGCCGACTGGAAGCACGGCTCCAACGGTCAGCAGTTTGGAAACAATCGAAGACAAAAGCATCAGCATGGCGCCAAGCAAAACTGAAAGCGGCAGCAAATAGCGCTGATCATCCCCCGACAGCAGCCTCGCTCCATGCGGCGCAATCAAACCGACAAAACCGACCGTCCCAATAAAGGCGACCGAACCAGCGATCAGCATGCTGCTGATGAAAAAGACCGAAACTCTTAACTTCTTGACGTTCACGCCCAAACTTTCCGCATTTTCTTCACCGGCGGAAAGCGCGGTGAGCCGCCATGACCACATCATGAACGCAGCCGAGCAGCATGCCATCAACGCTGCGCTGACAAAAACGCTCGTCCAAGAAGCCCGCGCTAAATTCCCAAACGTCCAGCTCGAAATGATCTGGGCAACTTCCGCTGACGCCCGATATTGGAGCAACTGTTGCAGCGCTGTGAAAAAAAAGTTCATCATAATGCCGGTTAAAACGATCGTCGTTGTCGACATGCCGCGCATCTTGCCTATATAATAAATCCCGATCGAAACTAGAAATGCAAACAAAAAAGCAAGCACCGACGTCCCCAGCCACAATTGGCCGGCGATGGAAAAGCCGGTCGTAATGGAGATCGCAGCGCCAAAGCTCGCGCTGGAAGTAATCCCGAACGTATAAGGACTGGCCAGCGGGTTGTTCGTGATCGTCTGAAGCTGCAGCCCTGCTGCTGCCAATGATCCGCCGACAAAGACCGAAGTGAGCGTCATCGGCAGGCGGATGTCCCATACGACAATCGCATCCATATTTTGCCGTCCAATCGGCCCCTCCAATAAAGCATGAAACAAGCTGCTCCACGACATTTTGGATGAACCGATGGAAAAATCAAGGATAAGCATAATCGCGAAAGCGGCTAAACTGCCGGCGACCATCCAATTCCTTCTTCGATTCATGCTTCGGTAAATTTGACGTCCATTTGTTGTTTCCAAGTTTTTCATTCCGTTCTTTCTAATTTGATCATAAATGTTCCGCTGTACTCTAATTCCGGAAGATAAGTTTCATAAAAATCATGCATCGTCTGCTCCGGATCGAGATCAGCAAAAATGTCTGGATACAGTGCCTTCGCCATAAATTGCGTAAACACGTAATCGATCATATTGCGCAAACTGCCGTGATCGACGGCGTATACTTCACCATTTCGCACTGCTTTCATATGCACCCATTCAGGTCTGTCGGCGAATCGTGCCAGCCTTGCTTGCGCGGTTTCCTCATCGACGGTAAATCCCATGCGCATCTGATCGTTGTGATCGTCCCCTGACCAAATCGCTCCAGCAATAAAAATGACATCCGGATCCGACGCGATCACAAATTCTTTATCCAGCACGCCGTAACCGTCCGGAAGCCCTGCTCCCATGTTATCGGCGCCCAAATTGTTGACAATCGCTCCCCAGAGCATGGCATTGCTGTAACTGTTTCCATACTCATTTACGCCTTTATTGCCGAGCTCTACATAAACTTTTTTGTTTTTTCGCTCTTCAGGCAAAGCAGCAATACGCTCATTGACAACTTTTATTGCTTGAATATAAGCATCATTTTGCTCCTTGGCGATTGACGACCTGTCCAGCAACAAGCCTAATATTTCTGTGCTTTTCACATGATTTTCCAATTTTTGCGAATGATAATCCAGGACGACGACTGCAATGCCCGCACGTTTAAATATGGAAACATGATGGTTGTTTTCAACAAATTGCGACGGACTCATAATGATCACATCAGGCTTCAGCGACACGATCAATTCCGCATTCAACATGTCATCATGGTAGCCGCCAATGCTTGCAATCCCGCCGCTTCCGCCTTTCATCTGCGGAAAAGCATCCGTAAATGCTTTATACTCGCCATAGCGGATCTGCTCCCAACCGTCCAATGCCATGCCCGCCACTTTATTAAGGCTCTCCGCTCCGCCTGTCATCATGAAGTTGGCAATATAATTGGCCACGATGAATTTCTGCGGAAGTTGATCCAGCTCGATCCGCCTGTCCGCAAGATCTGTAAATGAAATGGCCGCATGCCTTGCGGATTCTGCACCGCCGTCTTGATCAGCGCAACCAACGGATGCCAACAACACTGCTGCCATAAGCAAAATCAACTTTGCCGCATCCCGTCTCAATAGACTCAACAAGTTGTTCACTCCATTTCTATCCAATGCATCTGCCCTTCGTTTCTTTGCTGCTTTCCAACATATGTCTTCCAAAGCCTGTTTTTTGCTTCTAAGTTCCGCGTATACATGTATACACGTATACCTAAAAAGAAGAATAGCACAAAAATGAAGCTTTGCAAACAGCGTTGAATCATTTTTGGCTGCAAACAGAACAAGAACCGCATTACAACTTGGAGCGGTTCATTTACGGCAATATGTTATTCTATGTTCACCCATGAATCAATCGCCGTCAGCGCATCTGCTGCCTTGCCCATTACGACCAGATCAAACGAATGATTTGAACCGACGGGTTCTTTGTTTATCAAAATCGTTTTGCCTTTTGTCATCGCAGGCAGCTGGCTGACCGGATACACTTCCAGACTCGTGCCGATGACCAGCACGACATCTGCGGCATCAATGGCTTCCAGGGAACGCTGCCAAGCGTTCTGCGGCAATGTTTCTCCGAAGAGCACCACATTCGGACGCAGGCGGCCTCCGCAAGAGCAGCGATGTCCAAGCAAAAATTGCTGTTTGTCCGCGTCTTTTCCGCAGTGATGGCACCGATAAGACAAGATGGAGCCGTGCAATTCCTCAACCTGGTTGTTTCCAGCTCTTTGATGCAACCCGTCTACATTTTGCGTGGCGATCAGTTGCAGCATGCCTGCCTGTTCCCACTTTTTCAATGCTCCATGCCCTGGATGGGGATGAACATGCTCCAGTTGTTCAATGCGAGCTTTATAAAAAGCATGAAACAATTCATAATTGCGTTCCAATGCTTCAACGGTCGCCACTGTCCTCGGATCAATCTGTCTCCACCAACCGGAACGAGAGCGAAAATCATTCACTCCCGAATCTACGGACATGCCCGCGCCTGTTAACACAACCATGCAGTCTGCTTGGCTGATGATTCGTGCTGCCGATTTGATCGTTTCTTCGTTTAACACGGATGATTCCTCCTGTCTATTTATTGCCGTCCTTTCGATCCAGTTCCTTTTGAAACCATTTTGCAGTCACCGTATTTGCATGCAGCAATTGTTCTGGCGTGCCTTCGAATACAATTTGCCCGCCTTGCTTTCCGCCGCCCGGACCGAGTTCAATCACCCAGTCGCTCGCACCGATAAATTCCAAATTGTGTTCAATGATGATCACTGAATTCCCCCGATTGACCAAATTTTGAAGCACGTCAAGCAGCGTCTCGTTATCTTTCATATGCAAACCTAATGACGGCTCGTCCAACACATATATTTGTCCCTCTTTCTGCAAATGGCTCGCCAGCTTCAAGCGCTGAACTTCTCCGCCGCTGAGAGAACTTGTCGTCTGACCCAGCGTTAAATACCCTAAGCCAACGTCTTTCAGCGTCCGAATTCGTTTGATGATTTTCGGCGACTCAAATTGATCCATCGATTCATCGATCGTTAAATTTAATATTTCGACAATATTGTTGCCGCGGTATCGATAGGACAACGCTTCATCGGAATATCTCGTGCCGGCGCATGCTTCACAAGTGATCGTAATCGGATCCGCAAACGCCGCATCCGGCGTGATGACGCCTTTTCCTTTGCAAGCAGGGCAAGCTCCCAAAGAATTAAAACTGAACAATCCAGCAGGCTGCCCTGTTTCTTTAGAAAACAGAGAGCGAATCTCATCCATAATTCCCATATAAGTCGCCAGCGTGGACCGGTCGGAAATCCCGATGCTGCCTTGGCCGACGGCGATCGTTTCCGGATAGTTTTCCGTGAATGCTTCCAGCATGAGCGAACTTTTTCCCGAACCTGAAACGCCGCAAACGGCAACGAGCACATTTCGCGGAATGTTGACGCTGACATGTTTTAAATTGTTGTGATCAGCGTTTCTAATCGTAAAATATTCGGCGGCTTTCCGCGGGTTGCGGTTTACGCGAATGCGATGATCCGGCGTTGTCGCAGCGTTCGCTTGCCGCAATCCTTCCAATGTCCCTTGGTAAACGACTTCTCCGCCGTGAACGCCCGCTCCCGGACCCATTTCCACAATGACATCCGCTGCTTGAATGACCGATAAGTCATGTTCAATCACGATGACGGTATTATGCTGTTCTTTCAACGTTTTCAGCATTTGGATGAGTAAATCGACTTCTTCCGGATGCAGCCCGGCGCTCGGTTCATCAAAAATATAAGTCATATTGTTCAAACTGCTCCCTAAATGCCGGGCAATTTTCACTCTTTGAGCTTCGCCCCCCGACAATGTATCCATTTTTCGAGATAAACTTAAATAGCCTAGTCCCATCCGGACCAATTGCTCCAGCAGCGGAATGGCTTGCTGCGCGATCGACATTCCTAAAGGATCATTTGTTTTCTTCAGTTCATGCACCAGCTCTGCAAGCTCTAATTGATCGTATTCAGCGATATTCAACCCGTTGATGCGGCATGCCAGCACTTCGGGGTTTAAGCCGGAGCCTTGGCAAGTCTGGCATAAAGACTGCGTTGTAACGGCTAATACGTCATCTTGCGTCACTTCTTTGAGCTTCGTCAGATCTCGGTTGATATAAAGCCGCGTAAATCTCGGCAGCAGCCCGTCCCATTCATGCGGCTGCGGACCGTTTTTCGTATGAAAAGGCGCATACACCTTTTCTCCGTCCTCAGGTCCGTATAAAAACAGTTGAAGCTCTTTCTCATCAAAATCTTTGATCGGTATATCCGGATTGAATAATCCGCCGGTGATCATCCATCTGCCTTGCCAGCCCGAAGGGGACAACGGTTTAAATTTCACCGCATAATCGCGCAGCGACTTGTCGAAATCTACCAGCTTATTTAAGTCCGGGCGAATGACCTCTCCGTAACCGCCGCAATCCGGACATCTGCCAAACGAGCTTTGACTTGAAAAATCCGTTGCCGAACCGACGGCGGGCTTTCCGATCCTCGAAAACAGAAGCCGGATCAATGGATGTATGTCCATATATGTGCCGACAGTTGAGCGGGAATGTGCACCTGCCTGCCTTTGCTCCACGACGACGACCGGGCTTAAGTTTTGCATTAGATCGGCTTGAGGCCTTTCATATCTCGGCATTTGATTGCGAATGTAAAACGGCACATTCATCATCATTTGCCTTCTGCTTTCAGCTGCCAGCGTTTCGAAGACGACAGAGCTTTTCCCTGAACCTGATATGCCCGTAAATGCAATGATGTTCTGTTTCGGCAAATT
>CALKAN010000126.1 GCA_937983035.1 uncultured Paenibacillaceae bacterium
ACAGAGCGGAAACAGGCCGTTTCTCCACTACTATATTCGATGGCAAACCGAAGGACGACGCTGTTGGATTTTCATCGCGCGTTTTTAAAAAGATACGGCATGACCCCAAAACAATTTCGACAACTGAAATTCGTATGTCTGTAATTCGTATCTTGAATGTATCCGGGAATATCCAAAAATCCTTTGATCAATGAAGCTACATGGACATGTTTGTCTGAGGTCAAATACACTTCATTCGTTTCGGGATCGCTGTAACCCGCTCCGTATTGTCTAAATATATTGACATAACTGTTAACAGCGCCTCCAATGTACTGCGTATCTCCCTCCACGCGAGTCAGTTTTTTGGACAAATCGAGCATTTCATCCCAAGTCATCGACTCTTTCGGATAAGCTTCGCCGAATCGATCGAAAATATCCTTGTTATAAATGAGCGTCCCTTGATTCATCCAGAAAGGCATGGCGAGCATCGATCCATCTTTGTCCATCAGAGCGCTGATTTCCTTCAGCTCACTGACAATCGCAGGCTCAATTCGGCTCAAATCGACATTAAACTTCTTAAGCAAAGGACTGACATCTTCCGGAATATCGAGTCTGACCATGTCTCCGACCGCGATGCCCGCAGTGCCCACAATATCCAGCTTGATGTTTGAAGCGAGCATCTCTTCCAAATTGTCTTTGACAAGTTTCAATTCGATATTCGGATATTTGGCGCGCACCACCGGTTGAACAACTTCTTCGAACAATACGTCAGACAATCCCGTGCTGTGAATGACAAGTTCAATCGACTCTCCTTCATACGCTTTAAACGTTGAAGTTGAAGCGGTTTCATTTTTCTCGTTTGAACAACTTGCTGCCAGAATCATGATAAACAAGAGCACGAGCAAAAATGAAATCTTGGCAGGCTTCATGCCGCATCCCCCTTATTCAAAATATAATATAGAATCGGCCCCAAACTGGAATGACCGGGGTCCTACGCATCTCATTATACCTGCCTCATTCGTGCTTGAACATGACTTAAACAGCATATAGATGACGTATTCTGCTAAGTATGGAGGATTATTTTCAACTTTAATGACCAGGGCGGGACAGCCGAATTTCTTCCAGCACATTTTGTTTATCGTCTATAAATTGCACAGTCATTTCGTCATCATCCAATGTGACGGCAGAACCGATAAACCCTGCTTTCCCGTCTTCTCCTGCGGGCAGCGGCTTCGCTCCTACGACGACGGGACAAGGCTGACCGAGATGATCTTCCGGACATCCCGGCATCCAAACCGCGGTGCGGTGCAAGTGGCCGCTCAGCATCAGATCAGGCTTGATTTCCTCGCTGAGGATGTCGCACCATTCCTTGTAAAGCTCCTGCTCGATATCAAACGGCGGGCTCTGCACGTATGTAAACGGCTTATGCACGATGACCACTTTATATTTAAACGGTTTGTATTCCTGCGCCGCGGCTGTCTTTTTCAAAAATTCCGTTTGCCGTTTTCTGAACGCATGACAACAGATCGTATTGCCGTATTCCGTGCTGCCGTCATCCTTATCCTCACCGCAATCGAGCACCAAGCCCCACAGCTTGCCCGCTTGGAACGTATAATAAGATCTGCCGTCTTGCACCGGAGTATACTCGGCGATCTTCTCCGCAAAGATGCCGCGCATATCGTGATTGCCTCTGGCAAACACGCACGGAATGCTGCCTTGCGTAATTTCCGCGCAAATCTGATAAATCGCATCCAAGTTTTCCAGCTTCCCGCTGTGATCAGGAATGTCTCCATTCAGCACGAGCAAATCAATATTTCCACCCATGGCCTTCGCTGCCTGCACCGGTGATTCTACTCGATTATGCGCATCGGAAATATGAAACAGTCGAATTTTGTCTCCTTCTGCCGGACGAAACGCAAATCGATGCCGAACGACTTCTTCTGTCTCTGGGAAATAAGGCTTTCGTTCGATCATTTTCCGATAGCATATCGTATATTCTTTCGCTTCATTCAATATGCGGGCTGGCACGTGCATGCGATGCAGCGTCGTGTGAGAGCGAAGAATGCCGTTCGATTCATCGTAATAGCTTTCCCCATTGACTTCCACCCACATGAGACAATCCGCAGTAACGGGCGCCATAATCTGATATTCATCCCCCACGGCAAAGACCGTTGGAGCCATTTTTAACAATTCGGGCAAGCTCATTTAAATCCTCTCCTCCTCATCAAGATCATAACAGCAATTTTTAATAGTTTACCATAAATTCACTTTCATCACTTTAATTATTCACAATCTTATTTTCCGCCGGCAATTGCTTTCAGCCGAAATATTTCCAATCATATGCTTGCACGCGCTGCCTTTCTCTGATACATTAATCTCAAATTTAATATTTGCTTTTCTGCTAGGGGAGCCGATTTCGGCTGAGATAAATGCATATTTAGACCCTTAGAACCTGATCTGGTTAGGACCAGCGGAGGGAAGCAGAGAGTGCAAAAAAATGATCGCGCAGCAATTTTTATGCGTATCTTTTGCTTGTGCTTGCTTCCTTCTACTAGTCTTTAGAAAAAGACTTAGAGGAGGATTTTTTTATGAAATTTACAGATCAATGCAAAGAAGCGGCTGCAATCAGTTGGGAAAAAAGTTTAAATCATCCGTTTGTGTTAGGAATTGTGAGAGGGGATTTGCCTTTAGAAACGTTTAAATATTACATTATGCAAGATATTTATTACTTGAAACATTACGGCAAAGTGCATGCGATCGCTGCCAGCCAGGCAGACGATTTCGAAATCACCGCCATGCTTGCCGAAAAAGCAAAATTTACAGCTCAAGCAGAGCTGACCGTCCACAACGAACATGCAAAAATATTAAATATTACGGATGAAGACATGAACAATTTCAAACCTGCACCGACAGCATATGCTTACACCTCTCATTTGTATCGAGCAGCCATGCAAGGAAATTTGGCGCACACGATTGCTGCGATGCTGCCATGTTACTGGCTTTATGCCGATATTGGCAAAAAATATGAGCATGCAAACCCTGAACCGGAAATTTATCGC
Organism: uncultured Paenibacillaceae bacterium; assembly: GCA_937983035.1. Lineage (GTDB taxonomy): Bacteria > Bacillota > Bacilli > Paenibacillales > CALAME01 > CALKAN01. The sequence goes on from CALKAN010000126.1 coordinate 3,039, forward strand.
AACTGGATTCGAATGTACGCCGGCGATTGGTTCCAGGATGCAACAAAAGAAATGATTGAACTGTTGAACAAACTTGTTGATCAGATGAACGAGCAAGAAAGAGAAAAAGTAAAAGAACAATTTATCATTGCTAAAGAGTATGAACTTCACTTCTGGGAGATGTCATATACGAAAGAAACATGGTTGTCTCATCGAGAAGATGCTCCTTTGTTATAAACGAATCTGGACCGAAGACTTTGAACCGAAGTCAAAGAGCAGGCACATAATGAATGCGTTCATTTCAACGCAGTGATCGTGATCCAATGGAATAGGATGAGAGCAAGACTGGGAATGCCGGTCTTCCTTCTCTCCTGCTCCGCTTTGCATTTAAATCGATTGATTGATTTATTCTTATGAATTTGAGGTGGAACAGGAGGGCATCATCCTTATGAACAAAATCGATACTTCACCATCCGCGAAGCTTCCGGCTAAGCGGCGGCGCATTTATTACGGCTGGCTTATGGTCGTCATCAGCGGACTGGGCATCTTTTTCTCCGGTCCGGGTCAAACATATACGAATTCAGTCTTTATTGAATCTTATGTTCGAGATTTTAACAGTTCACAAACGAGCATTGCCGGTGTTTATTCCGCCGCTACGCTGATCTCTGGAATGCTTCTTTTTTTAGTCGGCAGATTAGTGGACCGGCTGGGGAGAAGGATCATGCTGACAGCGGCTGCTGTGATGCTGACTGCCAGCTGCTTCTTTAACAGCTTTGTGACCGGTCCGATCACTCTCTTCATCGGTTTCTTTTTTATCCGATATTTTGGGCAAGGTTCCATGACATTGATTCCGAACTCGCTTGTCTCGCAATGGTTCATCAAGTATCGAGGAAGAGCGCTCAGTTTTGCTGCGATCGGCGGTTTGCTCAGCGGAGCGATATTCCCGCCGGTCAGCAACATGCTGATTGAAGCTTTCGGCTGGAGGGAAACGTGGCGAATTTTCGGAACAATCATCTTGGTGCTGTTCGTTCCGCTCGCCTGCATCTTCGTGCGAAACAAGCCTGAAGACATCGGATTGGCGCCGGATGGCGGCCGAGAACATGAACAATCGGATGAACAAGTTCCTGCAGTGCAAAGCGAAGACTCTTGGAGCCTGAAAGAAGCGATGCGGACGAAAGTTTTTTGGCTTATGCTGATTTGCGGTTCTTTGCCGGCCATGATTAACACAGGAATGACCTTTGAACTGTTTTCGATCCTCGGATCACAAGGCATTGATCGCATAACGACGGCTTTCGTGCTCAGCCTCGTGCCGCTTGTCAGTTTCGGCTGTTCTTTAATTTCCGGATTCTTAGTTGAAAAAATGCGGACGAATCGATTGTTAAGCGCAACGTTTGGCTTCAGCC
>CALKAN010000127.1 GCA_937983035.1 uncultured Paenibacillaceae bacterium
AAGTAGTATCCTGATTTTTGTTATTTCAGGTGTCTACTTTGAGGGGAGCATATCACCCAGCCTGCGGCAAAATCAATTCTTTGATTTTGGCTTTCCCCCAAGGCGCCACACTGATTTTTACTTTCATGCCTTCCCGCGCTTCCTCGATTTCTTTCCCGGTTCCTTCCGGAACATAATACCGCTCTAAACCGTACTTTACGTGCACTCCGTTAAAAAATGGATAGTCCACCCGGCCTTTCAAAATGACTTCGCCTGGCGCAGCCTCAGGCTTATGATCCAGATAAGCCTGTTTCAGTTCATAAACGCCGTCCTGACTCGGCTGCAGCACTGCGTAAATATCAGCGCCTCTCGCCTCATTTGCGTCACCTGTAATTTGATGTTGACTGATTCGGCTGATTTCATAATTTAATATGACATAATCACCGTAAAAGATATCGCGCGGATCAATCGGAGCCGTTTCAAGAATGATCTCTTCCCCAAACACATCGATCGCATAATACGAAGCTGCCAAACCGCATAGAAAAATGAATTGCAGCACTACGAGAACGATGAGCAGCCATTTGCGTTTTTTGCCGGAAATAAACAAGGATTCACTCATTGTTCGTCCCCTCCTTCACCGTTGAATAACTGTTTGCGCCTGCGATTTAAAAACCAGCTTAAAACGAACAGGAGGACGCCGCCTGTAATGAACATGATCGATTTATCCATGAAATCCCACGCCAGCTTGAAATATGCAAGCAATGCAACAAACAGAAACATGAGCGTGCCTGCATTGACGCGCGTGCGGTTTTGCTCCCGATACCCGTCCAGCAAAATAAACAGCGAATAAACAAACAAAAGGATTAAATACATCCAGTCGATCCCCGAACCGATTAAGAACACAGGCAAGAACAGGAGCCAATCTGCGATCGAATATGCAGAAGCTGCGTTTTTCTTAAATTTCAAATATGCTGACGCGATGAAAAGCGCGATCCAGATCAAACTGAATACAGGAACATTTAAGTCTTGCAACATTTCTTCCAGATCGAAATAAGTGAAATCGACAACGGCGAACCATGCTCCAAGCAAAAAGGCTGTCAGCAGCGGGATGATCTGCACGCTCCAGCGGGAAATTTGCTTGTGCAGCAAATCGCCCAGCACATACAAGAAAGCTATGAACAAATACACCCATAAGAAGGAGTATTCCATTTTGGCCAGCCAAGTGATAAAATGCATCACTGTGCTTGCCATGGCAATGATCATCATCATTCGGTCTTTCGCACGCAATGCATAGAAGCCTAAGCCAAGCGCAGTCAGCGAAAACACAATGTAATTAAAACTGTCAAATTCAAAAATGCTGACATATTGAGCGATATTCAAAATCACTGCCGTCAGTATGAATATATAGCGGCTTCCGTACAGATACAACAGTGCCAGGCCGGCTATCGACCAGATGATAAAAGAAGCGGTGCTGCTGCTCGTTAAATGATACATTTGCGCAATTAAAAAGATGTTTGCGCCAAACGAAAGCAAACCGATGCCCAGCAATGCCGTTCCTGCCGTTTTATTCCCTCTTTCATGCATGACGGTCCCGCCTGCATAGAAAGAAACCATGATCACGATGACCAGGCATAAACGGAGCAGTTGAGGAATATCCTGCCAATTGGCAGCGATAAAGCTCAAAATGCCAAGCCCGATGAGCACGCTGCCCAGCACGGTAAGGATGCCAAATCCATGCTGTTTGTCGTCATATTGCGCTAAAATTTGCTCATATTGCTGCTCTGAAATAATATTTTGTTCAACCCATTTCGGACCTTCTTTTTTCAACCATTTGTTTGACATGCAACATCCCTCATTTTTTTTTGAATGTTGTTCGTTGTAATTTCATTGTATTCGAATCTGCTCCGATTAAATAGTACTAACTTTTTATAGTCCTGTGCCGAAAGCAATCTGGTCCATGCCGCAGCCTTCTTCCAAAAAAAAAAATGCGGCTCCGCTGCGGGAGCACGCATGTTACGTAGGCACGCTTGCCATCTGTCCATATTTTACGATCGCTTCCAATATATTTTTCTGAATGGGAATAACCATTTCCGTTCGACCGAGTTGAAAAATGCCGCTGCGATTTTGCAATTGCACATTTTCAATGTCTAATTTATAAGTCCCAGTGACCGGTTTTAAAGTAGTAATTTCCGTGCGTGAATCTTGTTCATGCACGATGTCCATCTGTTTATACGATGGATGGTTATACGGCAAAATGCTGACAATATGAGATAAACTGCAGCGGTAGTTGACATGCGGCTTCTGAACGATAAATTCTTTCGTTGAAACCGTCAGTCCCAAATCTTTTATTTTATGCGAAATTTTCAGTTCGCCTTCCAACTCTTTAATTTGCAGAAAATCGCGATTCACCTTAAGCGCCTCCTTTCTTCTATTGTCTCAAATTTGAGGCATTCACTCAAGGTCGCGTATATCGAGCACTGCACCTGACTCATAAGCATGTTCTTCGATCAGCTTCACAATCTTGGCAGCAGATTGTTTCGGCGTATAAAGCAGACCTTCTTCCTTTAATTTCCGAAACCGCTCCACTTGCACAAAATTTTCCTCGCTGCTGCTTCGAATTTTTGCCTGCATATCCGTATCGACAACTCCGGGCGCGATGGACACGGTTTTGAAATTGCCGTCATGCGCTTGCTCGAGCGCGATCGTTTTCGTGAACATATCCAGACCGGCTTTCGACGCGCAATAATGACTCCAGCCGTAATAAGGATTCTTCCCCGCGCCGGAAGAAATATTTACAATTTGTTTAAAGCATTGAAATGTGCTGGTCCACCGCAAAAAACTTGCACTTAATAACATCGGCGCCAGCAAGTTCAATTCTACATTTTTCTGCATGTCGGCATTGGTCATGCGGGATGCCGGCGCAATCGGATCGATCATGCCCGCATTATTAATTAAAGTGATGGACGCGAATTGTTCTTGATTCATGCTTTTGATGATGCCGCCGACCAATTCGTCGATTTGACCGAATTGCGTCAAATCTGCCGAATGAGCATGCACAATGACGTCTTTCGACTTCGCTTCCTCCTCAACCTCAGTATGCGGGCTGCGGGATATGCAATATAACACGTTGCCGGGTTTCATCAATTCGGAAGCGATCGCTGCTCCGAGTCCTCGTGAAGCACCCGTGATGATATATGCTTGCATGTCCAGTCCTCCTATTTATTCAAGTGCTGCCACACTTCATTCATCACCATTTCAAGATTCGTGCCGTTCTTGCCGCGGTAAGGCGGATAATCGCGAAAATAATCCGCATGCCGGCCGATCGTCATCACATCTTGCCTCTCCGCGGGCGCATATTTGTAAGGATTATACCGCCATCTCCAATATTTAGCAGCCTTTGACTGCGACTCGCCGCCCCCTGCCTCCAATTCTCCCCATCTGCCAATGTAACTAAACCAGTCTTTCCTCCACTTCTTGCGCTGCACCAAATACAACGCGCGTTCACTGATTTCAGGCAGCATCCTGACTTTGGGCGAACCGATCAAGATCAGTCTTTCGACTTTTATTTGATGATGCAGCCACAACTCGCCGGCGGCGTGGCTCGCTGCAACGCCGCCGGCGCTGTGGCCGATAAAGACAAGTTTTGAAGCAGATTCTTCTTTCAAAACAGCTTGAACTAATCGCTTGCCGCCGATCGAGGCAGCCGCTCTGTCAGGTGAAAGCCGAAGATCATGCTGTACTTCGCTTAACTGTTTTATCAGTCCGGCTCCATATTTCCCATAAGGGAAAAATTCTTCGATGCTAACAGCTTGCCCAGCTTCTTGATACCGTGCCCGCAATGCCCGCTCCAACGGGCGAAAATAACCGGGAACGGTAAGAATGCCAGCTAACAAATAGATGCGAACAGGTCTCACAGCCGTTCCTTTTCACGAATCCATTCTAGCAGATGCTGGCAGCTTGTTTCTACCATTTCATACACTTCATCGAAGTTCCCCGTATAATATGGATCCGGCACATCTTTCACTTCCCGTTCCGGACCAAATTCAAGCAGTCTGTACAGCTTAGCTTTCGGTGTTTCTTGGCCGAACAATTGATTTAAATCGGATACGTTGGATTCATCCATCGCAATAATATAATCAAATTGTTGAAAATCGCTTGCTTTCACTTGTCTCGCAGTCATTCCCTCATAGGAGATGTTCTTTTCGTCCAAGATGCGCCTGGTCCCTTCGTGCGGCGGCTTGCCGACATGCCAATTTGCAGTTCCGGCAGAATCAATCTGAATGCGATCAGACAGGCCGGCTTGTTGAACCTGACTGCGAAATACCGCTTCCGCCATCGGAGAGCGGCATATATTCCCTAAGCAAACAAATAACACGCGAATCATTCCAATTAACCCCCTGTTTCCTATGCTGCATATGCCAGCTGAACATGGCAGCTGTTCAATCTCAGTATTCAATCACTTTTACATAACATTTCATTTCGTTTGCATGAAAATCAATCACCGTGCGTCAACAAATGTTTCGGCGGCAAAAAACCTGCCTTGCTCATAAAAACCGCATGTTTTCCAAACACGCGCTCGAAGCGCGCCATCACGTTTTGGTAAGCGGTCCGGCTCAGCCACTTTTCAGCCAGTTCAGCAGGATAAAGATTTCTTATTTGCAATCTTTCTGTGCGTTTGCCGCCGCTGCCGTCTCCTTGGTAGAAATCATCAATGCAAATGCGGTGAACTTTGCCTCTGAGACGCTCCGGAAATGCATCGGAAGACGGCAAGATCGGGGCGACCGCGGCCTGAGTCATAATCCCAGCTTGTTTCAACGCCTCCAAAGCTTTTATGCGCGCCGCAATCGGCGGCGCTTTCGGCGTAAACGTTCTTCTCATGTCATCATCATCTGTCTCAATCGTTATGCTGACCAGAACTCGGCCTTCCAATTGCTGCAGCAAGTCAATGTCCCGCTTAATCAGCGGGCTTCGCGTTTGTATGAAAAGAAAATCCGGCATTTCTTCCGTCATCGCTTCAAGCAGCGAACGGGTCACGCGCTCTTTATGCTCAACCGGCTGATAAGGATCAGTGCTGGAAGACATAAACAGCGTGACGAATCCTTTTTTCCGGGCATTTGCAATTTCTTTCTTCAAGAGCGCAGCTGCCCCGCGCTTCACATCGACCCAATCGCCCCATGCTTCTGCATGAAACAGCGACACCGGCATCTGTCTGACATAGCAGTAAGAACAGCCGTATGCGCAGCCGACATACGGATTCAAGGTGTGGGAATAACCTTGCAAGAACCCCGCGGCTGGATGAAGCAATCGTTTCGGTTCACGATAACGGATTTTAGCTTTCATCGCACATGCTCCTTATATTGAATCGAATAATGACACGACTCGCTTGACATATTGCTGCGGATCATCGTTGTATGTTTTCGCATGGCCTTCATTGTGCGTTTCCCAATATTGAAAATGGTTCGGATCTTTATTGTACATGCTTTCACTTGACGTATGCGGGATGCGCTCATCGTTTGTGCTGTGGATAAACAAAATCGGTCTTGGCGACACTTGCTGAACCGCTTCGATGGGCGACACATCGTCAATATTGGTTCCCGTCAACGGAGGAATTAAGCTGATGATTAACGGGGTAAAAGGAAAGTAAGGCAAATCTGACCAAATCGATAAATTGTCTTTCAAATAATCGCGCAGATCATGAAAAGGACTGTCTGCGACAACCGCCGCAATTCGCTTATCTTCGGCTGCCGCGATGATGCCAGTTGCCGCACCCATGGAAAATCCAATGACGCCTATCGTATGATGCGGGTTTATTTCTAAAGCAAAATCGACGGCGCCCAGCAAATCTTGCTTCTCAAAATAACCGACCGAAGTCATATCGCCTTCCGATTCGCCGGCATTGCGAAAATCGAACAGCAGCACCGTAAAGCCTTCAGCGGTCAGATCTTTCGCCAATTGCAATGTTTCCAAAGTTCCGTTCAAACGGTTTTGCTTGTAGCCGTGGGCAAAGATCAGCGTTGTTTGCCGATCGGCTGCATCCGGCTGAGGAGCAATGTTCCAGCCGCTGAGACGCACTTTCCCGTCACGGCTCATAAAAGTGACATGGTCATGCGCCAAATGATAGTCTTGCGGAGATTCGGTCAGCGCTGTCTTCTCCGGATGCGTGAGCGACCAGCCGACATAAAGAGACAATCCGACGCAATAAGCGATGACAAACAGCAATAAAATGCCGATGATCCAAAATAAAAATTTGAGCTTTTGCGATTTGACCGGTTCTTGCGATACTGCGGGTCGTTCAATCATCTTGGACTCCTTCCTTCGGAATGAGGAACGGATGGATCATTTTCCCATTCCATCATATATTGGATTCGTTCGAACAAAGTTGGGTGACCGTATCGAAACCACTTCACCGCAGCAGGCGGATTCACTTCGCTTTTCCCGGCAATCGACAGCTTCTGCAGCGTGCGGATGGCCGCCTCTGGATTTAACGTTTTCTCCAAGGCAAAAACATCCGCCGCGTGCTCCGCTTGTCTGGAGATGCCGTTAGAAATTGGAGAACTGACAAATGCAAGAATCGAAATCAGCAGCAACAGAAGCGGAGCCAATGCGAGGTCATGCTTGCTTCTTGCACGCAAGCTTGTCCCCCATCGTTTGACAATTTGATGGTACAGAAGATGCAGCACATACAAACCCGCAAGCGTGCCCGCCATGTTTCCAATGAGCGCCCAACTCAAATGATTCATTACGTAGTGCCCGATTTCATGCGCCATAATATAAAGGGTCTCGTCTTGATCCAAACGCTCGATGGCCGTATCGTACAAGACGATGCGCAAACTCGTTCCGATTCCATTGACATAAGCATTGATCGCATTCGTTTTCTCGGATTTGTTCACAACATAAACCCGTTCAGCCGGCACTCCTTCGGATGCAGCCATCTCAATGATTCGTCCTTCCAACTGTTCATCTTGCAACAATTGGAAATCATGATAAAGCGGATCGATAAACAGAGGCTGGGCATAAAAAAGCAAAAAACTGAGCGGGAGTGATATAAACCACGCATGCAGCCACCAACGCCCAGGGCTTTTCTTTAGTAAAAAGAACAAGATCGCTGTCACCAGTCCGGTGGAAAAAGCTGCCATCGCCAAACTGATCGACTGATCCCGAATCCAGCTCAACCAAGATTGATTTGAAATGCCGTAATGAACCGCTAAGCGGTAACTGAAGATGCTAATCGGCAATTTCATTGCATAAGCGAAAACCGAAATGATCAGCCCGCAAACAAAAGCGTGCAGCGGCGCCTTCGAACCGATCCGTTCCGCCCAATTGCGAAAACCGTGTGAAATGCCCAGTGCGATCAACAATAAATAAATGCCCCATTCAAAAGGCACTGATATAAAATAGATCACGCTTCGCAATCTCGAATATTCCGTGCTTTGCGCAAGCTCCTGCGGGCTCATGAATGTTGCGGGATCAGCCGGCGTGCCCAAATAAGATTCCGGAATGCCTGCGGGAGCCGCGGCCAGCAAATAATAGGAAATAAACATGCCGAATCCGACAAATGCAACAAAATAAATAAACAGCAGTTTTCTCATAAGCGGCTCCAGTCAACCTTGTTACATGAGATGAATCGAACGTTTCTCTTGCAAGGTTAGTCGTCTTCCTTTGGCATCTACCATGATTTTGCCGTCCGCAAGCCCCCATATTCTCGTCGCGTATTTCTCAGCCAGACTCACGTCATGCAGACAGCATAAGAGGATAATCTCATCTTCTTCGCATATTTTTCGGAAATCTGACAGCACTCTTTCTGCCGAGTGCGGATCTAAACCGGTCACGGGCTCGTCGGCCAATATGACGTCTGCCCCTTGCACTAACGCTCGCGCCAAAGCGACCCGCTGTTTTTCGCCGCCGCTTAATTGGCCTGTTTTCTGATCTGTCTTGTCCAAAAGACCGACTTTTTGCAAGTAATCTGAAGCGAGCATGTGCTGGTCCAACGTCGGCTTCCCGATCAAACGACGCCACAGCGGCACCCGAAAAATCATCCCGCCGACGACATTTTTAACTGCGCTTTTCTGTTCATTTAAAACCGGCTTTTCTGGAAGATAGGCCATGTTTTGCTTCACTTTAAAACGATCCCAAGCATTGAGCTCCAGAACGTCTTCCCCTTTGTAAATGTACTGTCCTTGATCCCATTTTTCTTTCAAGGCGAGCAAGCGAAGAAGCGTCGTCTTCCCGCTGCCGCTTCCGCCGACAATGGCGATGAATTCCCCCGGGTCGGCTTGAAAGCTGATGCCGGACAATACTTTGGAACCGTGATACGATTTAGCCATATTGCGAACAATGATCATGATCTTTTGTCGAGGCTCCTTTCTCCTTTCTTCAACTCCCTATTCGACCACGCGAAATTCGCACTCATTTCTTAAAAAGTAAGATTTGTTAATTTTGACAGAGTGGGCGGTAAATTTTTGAATCAATCCGCCGGGCTCCAATTGAACATAAATATCATCGGCTGTTTTTGACCAAACACTGACTTTTCGCTGCGTCAATGCTGCGGTTAACAATTCCATATCCGTTTCAATCACCGTTTTACTGAACGACATTCGTCATTTCCTTTCCTTGCAAAATCTTTATCATCTATTTTACCACTGAAATGCCTGAAGAGGAATGGTTTCGAGCGGTCTTCCTTCCTGCTGGGCGTCTAAACATGATTTAATTCTTGAATTCTTAAATGCCACAGCCGCTCACTGAAATATACCGGATAGCGTTCCGGATTCAGCAGCCGCAAGTATTCCGGCCAAAATGTCATTTTCTGCTCTTCAAAGTTGCTCCGAATTTCTTGCAATGACGGAAGCGGTCTGACCAGCTTTCCTTCTCTGATCACTTCATGCAGCAATGGAACGGCTTCATATTGCTCAAGCTGTCTTTTACGAAATGGATGCTGCGGATCAATCACATGAAGCTTCTCGCCGTTCAGCGCATCTTTTTCTTCTCCTTCCATGATCATGCAGTCTGCAATCGCCTTTCCCGTCTGAGGATTGAACAAGCGGAAGACGCGTTTTAATCCCGGGGTTGTCATTTTGTCAGGATTCGAAGACAACTTGACGGTTGGAACATACTCCCCTTGGCCGTTCATTCTCGCTGCCATTTTATATACCCCGCCCAACGCCGGCTCATTGCCTGCCGTAATCAGTCTTGTGCCGACGCCCCAAGAATCGATGCGCGCGCCTTGACCTTTTAAATTAAAAATTGTGTCTTCATCGACGTCGCTGGATGCAACGATTTTAACATCATGAAGTCCGGCATCATCTAACATTTTTCTGGCTTGAATGGACAAATAGGCCAGATCGCCGCTGTCTAAACGTATCGCTTTCAATCGTTTCCCTTGCTCTTCCATTTCTTTGCCGATTCGAATCGCGTTTGGAATTCCAGTCCGAAGCGTATGATACGTATCGACCAGCAGCGTTGTTTGATCCGGAAGCGCGGCTGCATACTTTCTAAAGGCCTCCTCTTCGTCCCCCTGGCTTTGAATCCATGAATGCGCATGCGTTCCTGCAGTCGGGATGCCGAAACGCCTGCCGGCAAGCATATGAGAAGTGGCATGAAAACCAGATATGTACGCGGATCTGGCTCCCCATAATGCCGCATCCGCTTCATGAGCCCGCCTTGCTCCAAATTCCATCAAAATATCGTCTCCTGCTGCATGCTTGATGCGCGCAGCTTTCGTTGCTATTAACGTTTGAAAGTTAATGAAATTCAGCAGCGCCGTTTCGATTAAGTGGGCTTCAAACAATCGGGCTTCGATGCGCAGCAACGGCTCGTTCGGAAAAACAAGCGAACCTTCCGGGATGGCAAGAACGCTGCCGCTGAACTTAAAGTGCTTCAATTGTTCAAGAAAAGCAGGGTCATAATTTTCTTCTTGCTTCGCCAAATATTGAAGATCATCGTCTGTAAATCTTAAATTTAACAAATAGTCTACTGCCCTCTCTAATCCGGCGAAAACAGCATAACCGTTTCCAAAAGGAAGTTTGCGAAAATAAAGATCAAATACCGCTTTGCGGTCCGCCGTGTTATGAAACCAATGGGCATACATCATATTCACTTGATATTTATCTGTATGCAAAATCATTCCGCTGTTCATCTGACATCCCCCAGAAATTAGTCTATTTCATCGAACATTATTATCATAGCGCGAGTTTAAAAGTTTGCAAATCCAATCTGAGAAAGGAAGGAGCCGATTGAAACCGCTCAAAGACTTCAGCAAACATCAATGGAAGCAAATGAAAGAAAAAATCGCTCAGCTCTCAAACCAAGATAAAGCCAAAGAGGAAAGTGCTCCTGTCTTTGAAATTGATCCGGAAACGTACAGAAAGTTGAAGCGATTCGCTGAGCAAGACAACACCGATATCGAATCGTTGCTGCAGCAAGCGATCCAATCGTTTATCGAACATCGGACCGCCTCCTTTGTCCCGATATCAGAGGAGCACCTGGCCCGAAATCCATTGTTGAAATTAGACGCCATTGTGAAAGAGGTGAATTCGTGATCGAAAACGCAGTTTTGCAACCGAACAGATCCATATCAGCGTTAGAAGACACGGTTTTTTTAGACAAGCCGGCCTTGGCTGCATTTATGAATCCAGAAGATCCTAAGTATGCGAAAGCGCGCACGTACTTCGTGGAAATGGAAGATTTGGGACGCACGTTCAGCACATCGAACTTAGTGCTGTATGAGCTGCACCGCTGGCTTCGCAACGAATATTCTTATGCGCTCGCAGAAATGTTC
>CALKAN010000128.1 GCA_937983035.1 uncultured Paenibacillaceae bacterium
AACTTCTTTTTCCAAATTGTTAATGCGAATATATTACCGCGGCCGGAATGGCTGTTGCTGCTGAATGTTCATGTATTCTTCTCCATCCTGAAATTCCAACAGCTCTACATCTTGAAACCGGGATGGATGCCATTGCATTCGATCTTGTCTAATATGCGCATAGTAGTGCCATGCAGAAATAAACAAAATAAGGAAAATCAACAAGGCGAAGGTGATCGCATTCGAAGCTCGACTCATTGCAATTGCCTTCTTTCTTTTTTTGTACTTTGCTTTTTTATATTTAGGTTTGGTAAATTGAAGGAAGTTTATACGTGATCAGACCAAGACGTTTCGTAATTTTTACATCGATTTTTTTGATTTGAGGAAATCGCCTGCATGAATTTGCATATTGCTGCAATACCGCTGTTTACAGCTTTTAACCTCATTTCATTTCAAATTTATTTTTAAGGGATCGTGCATGCAGAATAGTCAGCACCTGCGTTGCTCCACTTGTTGCTAATTTTTTCTACGGCTCTGTTGCTGTTAGTGATGCATGGGAGCAAAAGAGGGCTGTTGCCTTTAGCTTCTTCCTCGAAGATCGATGTCGATTTTCATTAGAAAGGCCACAGTTATTTGTTGGCCAGCGATTAAGGGCGTCGTCTCACCCGTGATTTTGAGGCAGACTCGGCATGCCCGCCGGTTCAATATCGGTGAATGTGATGACAGAATTAGTCAGCATTCGACATGGAGTCAATATTTCCCCGGAAATAACAGGACCCGTTTTTCGCTTGCAATGCGGCTCATGATGTTTCGCGCATTTACGCAATCTGTTTCATTTCCGTTTCCCATGCAGCCGCAGTTGGAAGCGCCGATACCGGTCAGTTCGTGTTTGCATTTCGCTGTCATTGTGAAAGCAGGAATTTATTAGCAGCGCAATGATCGGTTATGTTTGCAGCATTGTAACAGGCGGAGAAAATTATTGGCGGAGAAAATTGTAAAAAAACGTCAAATAAAAGGGGCGGTCCAACCTTTTCTCAAGCTTAAAATGACACATCGATTCATCGGATCGCTGAGGTTGAGAGCGTTCGTTCTCATCGTTGTCAGTGAATACTGGAAAGCAAGACAAATTTTAGTTTACAATATAGTTATTGTTTTTATTTTAGATCTTAGGACTTGTTGCGCTTCGCTGGATGTTTTTCATGGATCAGGAGATGAAAGATGCGCTTGAACTTGCTATGATGAAAGTTGGCATGATGCTTGATCCGGCGCTGGACATTGTTTTGACGCGCCTGCAGGGACAGCGGTTGCGTTGGATTTCTTCCCGGTTGCCGGCCATTAGCGGAGCAGAGCAGCGGATCGGGGAACGACGGCGGGA
>CALKAN010000129.1 GCA_937983035.1 uncultured Paenibacillaceae bacterium
AGTAGGACTTGATATTTCTAAGTTCAAAGAGAATAAAATTGATAAATTATCAATTTTAGGAAAAATCGTCGCTTCTTGAATGGATGCGGTTTTTTTATTTTCTGATGTCTCACAATAATACGTTTGATCACTGTACTTGACTACATATCCTTCGTACATGCTTTATCCCCTTTCAATGTTCGCATCTTAAATAGATTCTCCTCTCTTTTTCCTTTTCCTTCTTTAGGATATGAGTATTAAAATTGGCTTCTTCATTGTAAAAAGCAAAAAAAGAGCGCACCGCCTCCGCTCCGCGATGCACTCTTCCAGCCCCATTATTGAATCTTTTCGAAAAATGAGACAGGCACGTAAGTGACATGATCGATCATCGTCGCTTCCGTCTCAAGTTCTATGCGTTCCGACTGTTTATGAACAATGCGCTCTCCGATGGCAACCGAGATGTCCCGCCCGATCTGAACAGTTTGATCTGCTGCTCGCCAGAAAACGAGGTGACCGAGCTTTTCGGCAGTTTCACGCAGCGGAACGAGCAGATGTCCTTCTTCCGTCTCTACCGCTTCCACCGATTCTAAAACGCGCGTAAGCTCAGACAACGTTCCATCATTCACATTTTCTTCGTCTGCACGTTTATTGTCAGGCTCATTCGCCCGCGTTTCATCAAACTGAGCCGGAGTTTCCAATGGCGGATATGGCGCTTTGTTCAGTTCTTCTCCGTGAGTCGATTCAGACGCTGCGCCTTCCTCGGCAGGCACTGCTGCTTCTTCAGGCAATACAATGATCTTAATCGGGTTTGTTTGCGCTGGAATGCTGCGTGTGCTCACATCATAGATGACGATCAGGCTGCGCTCTTCAAGCTCGCCGTCATACGGCGTTCCGTCAGCAAGCATGACGTCGGTCTCCTCTGATGGTTTCAGTTTAAGCATGCCATCGTAACTAACTAGATCGCGATCAAACCGGTCTGCTTTCACATTTCGCCCCTTCTCCGCGACAGCGATCGCTTCTGCGTGATATTGCGGCGGGTAAATGAGAATCACCGGTTTCGTTGCATCGTAGAAAGCAACGATCTCCATGCCTTCTTCCAACTCTTTCTCATCAATAAAATAAGTATCTTCAGATACGATCATATGAATGATTTGATCTTTTGCTGTTTCTACAGCGACCTTTTTCATCGTGCCGTCGGCGCCGTATTCCGAAATGCTCTCGATGATTCCTTTTACCGCAATGAACTGCGCTTGTTTCTCTTCATTTAATTCGGCTTTAATCGGAAGCACCTCCGGACGCTCTTGAATCATCCCGATGTCAGCTGCGCTGGCTGAAGTGATCGATGCTGCTGAAAGTGAAATGACGGCAGCAGACAAAATGCTTGTCATGCGTTTCTGAAATGTTCCCCTCTTCGGTTCTCTCCTTTGTCTTTAGGATGTTCACCCTAATAGACGGGAACATGAACAAAATGTTACAGTCATTTTATTGTTTTTCTGTTTCGAGATCAGAAAGCAAATGGTTTACAGCACTGAACAGCGACTTGATCGATGCCCGCATAATGTCTTTATCGATTCCGCAGCCCCAATGCTGCTTGCCGTTTGCATCCGTGATGCCGATATACGAAACAGCGTGTGCATCAGACCCTTTTTCCAGCGCATGTTCCTTATAGATGAGATCCGTATATTGGATTCCCAAATGCTGCTGCAAACTGTTGCTGATCGCGTCTAATCTGCCGTTGCCTTCTCCTTTCCATTCGAATTGTTCGCCGTCACGAACAACGGAGACGGACGTATAGTACACATCGTTCTGTTCTTCATAATCATACTTGACAAACTTCAGCGGCTGATCGACATTGACATAACTTTGATGGAAGATGTCGTAAATTTCATTGGGCAGCAATTCTTTATGTTTACGGTCTGAAACGCCTTTAACTAAATAACCGAAATGTTCGCGCATTTGCGGCGGCAAATCGAAGCCATAATTCGTATGCAGCAAATATCCGATGCCGCCCTTGCCGGACTGGCTGTTAATGCGGATAATGTTGCCTTCATACGCTCGGCCGATATCTTTCGGATCGATGAGCAAATACGGCACATTCCAGTAACGCGGATTTTTCTCTTCACGCCAGCGGAATCCTTTTGCGATCGCATCTTGATGTGAACCGGAAAATGCGGTAAACACGAGGCTGCCGGCATAAGGATGACGATCATGCACAGTCATTCTCGTCAGCCGCTCATACACGGAAATGACTTCAGGCAAATTTTCAAAATTCAGCTTCGGGTCCACGCCGTGCGAATACATGTTCAGCGCCAGCGTCACGATATCGACATTCCCGGTCCGCTCTCCGTTTCCGAACAGCGTGCCTTCCACCCGCTCGGCGCCCGCCAGCATCGCCAACTCCGCATCAGCCACGCCTGTTCCGCGGTCATTGTGCGGATGCACGGACAGAATGACATGGTCTCGATACTTCAAATGATTGCTCATATATTCAATTTGGCTGGCGTAGACGTGAGGCATCGACATCGATACGGTCGCCGGCAAATTAATAATGACTTCATTGCCTGCGGACGGCTTCCACACGTCCAGCACCTGATTGCATATTTCCAGTGCAAATTCCATTTCCGTGCCGGTAAAGCTTTCCGGTGAATATTGAAACTTGAAGTTCCCTTCTGTTTCCGCCGCATGTTTTTGCAGCAATTTGGCACCGCTGACCGCGATATCAATAATTTCTTCTTTCGAACGTCTAAATACCTGCTCGCGCTGAGCCACCGAAGTCGAGTTGTAAAGATGGACGACGGCATTTTTCGCTCCGCGCAGCGCTTCAAACGTTTTGGCAATAATATGTTCGCGCGATTGCGTCAGCACTTGAATCGTCACATCGTCTGGAATTAAATTTTGTTCAATCAGCGTGCGCAGAAACACATATTCCGTCTCTGAAGCGGCTGGAAATCCAACCTCGATTTCTTTAAACCCGATTTTCAACAGCAGCTGGAAGTATTCCAGCTTTTCTTCCAAATTCATCGGAACGACCAATGCCTGGTTTCCATCGCGCAAATCAACGCTGCACCAAATCGGCGCTTTTTCAATGTACTCTTTTTCTGTCCATTTCAAGCTTTTTTCCGGAGGCATAAAATATCCTCTTGTGTACTTGTCAACATTTTTCATCGTTGTTTTCTCCCCCTTATCTTCTGCTTTCGACTTAGATGCTGTTTCAGCAATTAAAAAAGCCTTCCATCTCTATCATTCTAGAGACGAAAGGCGTTCGCTTCCGTGGTACCACTCCGATTCATGCCCATAGGCATGCACTCATTAGGATGCCTAAACAGGCTTTCAAGCCGTGCATCCTCCTAATGTAACGGTTAGGATCCGTCTCCGCCTACTTTGGTCAATCCATTTCAGCGAGCTACTCCCAGGCGAGTTCAGATTTCTTCAGCGGCTGCTTCGCACCACCCAGCAGCTCTCTGAGCGCCTCCGCAAATCTTACTGCTCCTGTTCATCGTATTTTAATATTTTTGGTATTGTACTTCACTTATTGAATTTTGTCAATTGGTTCTGTATATTTTTTGGCTGACATCCTGCGATTATTCAGCGCATGCCCCATCATCATACTTAGCAGCCATGTGCCGCTCGCTTTTCGTCATGAAACGGAGTTTAAGCATGTTTGCCGAAAGTCGTGCCTGCATCCAAGTATAACGGGGAGCCCATCATGTGCTTGGAATCATCTGAAGCTAAAAACAGCGCCGCTTTCGCCACATCATCCGGCCGCGCCAAATCTCCGCCGAGCTGACGAGATTTCAGTGCTTCATACGCTGCTTCCGGATCATCATAGGACGTTTTTAAATAATGTTCAACAAAAGGAGTATACACCGTTCCCGGCAGCAATGCATTCACCCGGATATTGTATGCGGCATAATCGACCTGCATGGACTTCGTTAAAGACAGCACGGCTCCTTTCGTCGCTGCATACGAAGTGCGCCTGGCGAGTCCAATTTCGGCAATGCATGAGGACATATTGATGATCGAACCGCTGCGCTGCCTGGAAAAAAATCTCTCCATCCGTCAGTTGGCAAAAATAACCGGCGTCTCTCCGGCATA
>CALKAN010000130.1 GCA_937983035.1 uncultured Paenibacillaceae bacterium
CGGCCCTGAGGAAATGCACGTCATCATTGTTGATAACGGCAGGTCAAATCAGCTTGGCGATCCTGAATTTCAAGAGCTGCTTCATTGCATTCGCTGCGGCGCATGCTTAAATGCATGTCCGGTATATCGCCATATCGGAGGCCACTCCTACGGCGGAACATACAGCGGCCCGATTGGAGCCGTGCTTACGCCTGCTTTAAACGGCAATCCGGCCGAATGGGATGATCTGGCGAATGCATCCAGCTTGTGCGGCGCTTGTTATGAAGCTTGTCCGGTGAAAATACCGCTTCATGATATGCTCGTTTATTTGCGAAGACGCAAAGTGGAGGCGGGTGCAGCCGATTTGGCCGAAAGCATCGGCATGAAAGGATTTCGTTTCATCATGAGTCATTCTCGGCGCTTGCGGCGCGGGTTCAAACTAGCTCGCTTCGCTTCCTCGCTGATCGCAAGGAACGGGGAAATTAGAGCGAAGCTGGGTCCGTTAAAGGGATGGACAGCGCATCGCAGTTTTCCTGCTGTCAGCGAGCCGGCGTTTAGAGAAGACTGGAACATGCTGGAGCAAGAAATAAAACAATCGGCGGCAATAAACAAATCAGACGCGGAGCTGAAATTGTCGCTCGCTAAGAAAAAACGCAAAGCCCAAAGTTTAGGCGGCGAACATTGATCAGCGCAAAAGACGGCAAATCGTGAAGGCGTTCAATTGTAAAGCGAAAAATATTTGCATAAAAGCCCGGGAGGGATGAAAGATGGCCATTTCAGATTCACAGTTTTTGGAGTCGCTTGCGCAAATTTCGAAGCAAAAGCAAGAACAGTTTATGGATCGCATTGCAGAGCGACTGGGACGATCTCGCGGAACCAAGCCGCTGCCGAACCCGTTTCAAGGAGCGCCCGATTTTTGGAGAAAACAAAATGTTTCGCTGGAAGAGAGAATCGAACAGTTCATGTCCAACTGGCGCAAAGCGGGCGGAGAGGCGCACCGTGTTGACAGTTTGTCAAAAGCTCAGCAATTGATTTGCGATGCGGCCGCTTCCATAAATGCAAAACGGATCATCTGTCAACATCATCCGGCGCTTCAGTCTATGAAGCTGGCTGAGAAACTGGCCGGAACAGATGTAACGGTTTGGGGTTCGCTGGACAGCGGCAAGTTCGTGCAGCAAGCAGCCGAGGCTGAAATCGGAATTGCGATAGCAGACTACGCTGTTGCCAATACGGGATCGATCGTTCTCATGTCGGGCAAAGATCACGGCCGAACGATCAGCTTGCTGCCTCCGGTTTTTATCGCTGTTGTGCCGATTTCTCGCATGAAAACGCGTCTCGGCGAAGTGATGGCCGAAATTCATTCGTTAGGCAGAGACAACATTCCTGCAGGCATTCATTTTGTGTCCGGTCCGAGCCGTTCCGCTGACATCGAGAACGATCTGACCATCGGCGTGCATGGACCAGGGCGCGTGCATGCAATTTTAGCAGATTTTTAGAGTTTTTTTTGAAGATTTATGATAAAATGAAAGCGTTCATGTTTATAGCAGCAAAGGTTGTGGCAATGTGGGGATTTTATTACTGCTCCTAAGCACATTCATGTGGAGCTTTGTCGGCATACTTGTCAAGTCGGCATCCTTAATGGTCAGTCCGATCGTCATTACTTTCTTTCGCTTTTTTATCGGCATTATATTTTTGGCATTGCTCGTTTATTTCATCGAGGGGAAGGTGCGCGTTCATTGGAAAAGCCCGTGGATCTGGGCCGGCGCGTGCGGCAAACTGGTCAATTATATTTTTGAAAACATCGGTGTTTCCATTGGCTATGCGTACGGCAACATTTTGGTTTTTCCGCTGCAGACCTTGTTTATGGTCGCTTTTTCCGTCATGTTTCTGAAGGAAAAATTTCAGCTGAAAACGGCATTTTCAGTCTTGCTGTGCATCGTCGGCGTGTTGCTTGTAAGCTGGAACGGACTTCCTCTCGAAGAAGTGATGCAATTGAATGTGCTTTTGACCCTGCTTTTTGCATTGTCCGCATTCGGCGCTACATTTCATTTCTTGAGTCAAAAAATGCTGGTTGATAAGATGAATGCTGCCAGCATGAATTTTTCCATGTTTGTTTGGTGTTCGTTGTTTGCAGGAGCGCCGCTTCCTGTTTACGGCGAAATGACTGGAGAAATTGCGTTGTGGCCGGTCGTCAGCCTTTTGCTGCTCGGAGCGATTACGGCATTCAGCTTTTATTTTTTTGCACAGGCGCTGCGCCGCGTGTCGTTGACGATCGCTTCCATCTTTAATAATGCAAGCGTGATTTTTACATTAATATGGGCTTGGCTGTTTTTTCAAGAACCGATTACAATTTACACTGTGGCGGGAACGTTGTTGTTTGTCGTTGGGATGATTGTTGTGAATTTGCCGGAACGCAAACAGCGCGGCTCTGCTTCAGCCGGCGCTGCAGCTGAAGGCGTCAGCGCGAACTGAAGGAGAACCGGCCGCTTCAATTTGACTTTGGGAAGGGAGGAGTTGCATGTACGACAGCTTGCATCATGCAGCTGCAGTGGTGACGGATTTGGAAAAAGCGAAGTTTTTTTACGGTGAAGTACTGGGGCTTCAGGAGAGCAATGATCGTCCGGCTTTTGATTTTCCGGGTGCATGGTATCAAATCGGCGGCACGCAGCTGCATTTAATCGTGCACCCGTCTGCGAAGACTTTCAGAGGCACGCGCATGATCGATACGAAAGACGGTCATTTTGCGATTCGCACCCGCAGCATGGAAGCAGTGAAGAAACGGCTTCAGAAGCACGGGTGGCCTTTTGAAGACAGGCCTGACAGCATCACCGGTTGGCATCAGTTGTTTGTCACCGATCCGGATGGCAATATCATCGAAATCAATGCGGAGAAATAATGCCGTTTCCAAAATAACTGCGAATAAGCACTCATGAATGAGAGCGCTTACGCATATAAAATTTGTTAAGCGCTTGCAAAGATGGGATTGAGTCTCGTTACATTACTGCCATGCAATAATGGATATGCTATAATTGAGAGATGACATTACAGCAACTTAGCGAATAAAAGGAGTGCACGCAGATGGCAGGACATTCAAAATGGAAGAACATTCAACATCGGAAAGGCAAGCAAGATGCAGCAAGAGGCAAGCTGTTCACAAAGCTGTCCAAAGAAATTTTTGCTGCAGTCCGAAACGGAGGGGATGATCCGAATACGAATTTAAGACTCAGACATGCCATTCAAAAGGCAAGGCAAAACAATATGCCCGTCAGCAATATAGAGAATACGATCAAGAAAGCAGCCGGCAATGTGGAAGGCATTACTTATGAAGAAATTGTGTATGAAGGCTATGGTCCTGCCGGAGCGGCAGTGATGGTAGAATGCTTGACAGACAATCGCAACCGAACGGCAGCTGAAATTCGCCATATATTTTCGAAAAACGGCGGCAACTTGGGAGAAAGCGGCTGCGTGGCATATATATTTGAACGCAAAGGCGTGCTTATATTGAAAGCAAACGAAACAGACGAAGAAACGCTGCTGATGCAAATGCTGGAAGCAGGCGCGGAAGACATTCAAGTAGATGAAGATGCGGTTGAAGTGCAGACGGCTCCCGAAGATTATGAGCAAGTCAGACAAGCTGCCGAAGATTACGGTTATGAAATTATTGAAGGAGAAGTGATGATGGTCCCGTCGACTACCGTGACTTTAGACGGGGACGATGCTGAGAAGATGGTCAAATTGTATGAAGCGCTTGAAGACAATGACGATGTGCAGAACATTTATACGAATGTGGACTTGGATCATTTGGCGCAGTTTACGAATTTTTAATTCAATTTGACCTGCATTTAACAATAGAATGATAGAATTTATATATCATGTCGAACTTTATATTAGAAAAAACAGGAGGCATCGACAAAATTCTACAATTCTTCACACGAAATTCATATCAAATGTTTTAGAATAATGTTTGCTGTGTGTGCTGTGGTAGGTTTCTGCCATATTCTATTGTGACATTTTGACGAATATGAAGAATCTTCACACGAAATTCATAAGTCCTATTTTAAAATAGGACTAAGGAAATTAAATCGCTTTCAAAATCAATTTATATTGATCTGGAGGGGTGTATACTTATGGCACGTATCTTGTTCAATCACGTTTACAAACGATACGGCAAGGAAAAAATACCGGCGGTTAAAGATTTCAACTTGGAAATCGAAGACAAAGAGTTTATCGTTTTCGTCGGGCCGTCTGGCTGCGGGAAATCTACCACATTGAGAATGGTTGCAGGTTTGGAAGACATCTCTGAAGGGGAAATTTTCATTAACAATGAATTGATTAATGATTTGCCCCCGAAAGATCGGGATATCGCGATGGTGTTCCAGAACTATGCTTTGTATCCGAACATGAGCGTTTATGAAAACATTGCATTTGGTTTGAGATTGCGCAAGGTGCCTAAGCATGAAATCGATTTAGGCGTTAAGCGTGCTGCTCGCGTTCTGGAGATTGAGCAATTTTTGGACCGCAAGCCGAGGCAGTTGTCAGGGGGTCAGAGACAGCGTGTTGCTTTGGGACGCGCGATCGTTCGGAACCCGAAAGTGTTCTTGATGGATGAGCCGTTGTCGAACTTGGACGCGAAGTTAAGAGTGCAGATGCGCACGGAAATTACAAGGCTTCATAAGCAATTGGGCGTTACGACCATTTATGTGACGCACGACCAGACCGAGGCGATGACGATGGGCAATCGCATCGTTGTGATGAGGGACGGAGTCATCCAGCAAGTCGACACGCCGGAAGACATTTATAACTATCCGAACAATATGTTTGTTGCCAGCTTCATCGGTGCTCCGCCAATGAACTTTATTGAAGGGCGCGTTCAAGAAAACGGTGACAAACTGGAATTCCATACGCGCAGATTCGCTTTGGAAATTCCGGAAGGCAAAGCGAATTCCATTCGTGAAAAGAATCTGGTTGACAAAGTGGTTGTGCTTGGCATTCGTCCTGAAAATATCAGCATTGATCAGATCGTGTTCGATGCGTTTCCGAATGCGGTATTTCACGGCATTCACAAGTCTGATGAGCTCATGGGCGCGGACCGCTTTATCTTCTTGGACATCGGTGCCGAGAACGATCTCGTAGCACGCGTCAATCCGAGATATCGCTTTGATGATGATGAGCGCGTGAGACTTGTCATGGATATGAATAAGGCGATTTTCTTTGACCGCACTACTCAAGAGCGGATCACGGATTAATGATCATTGTGAGAACGAGAGGAGGAATGACGAAGTGCGTCCAATGCAGTGGTTTCAAACGTTTAAGCAAAAGCGTTGGCACACCCTGGCCGTGCTCGGATTGCTCGTGTTGCTGGCAGGGATCGGTGCAGGATGCACAGCCCAGGCTGAAGAATCTGCGAAGAGTGTAGACCAGCTGTATGATGAAATGATCGAAATGATTATGGATGACAGCGCGAATGCAGTTTTCGACTCTGAGGGCAATGCTTTAAATGACTTGTATACATTTATTCAGGAGCAGTTTGGTTCTTACTATTTGGAAAAACTAGAAGAATGGAAGCGGCAAGGCATTCCGAATGCAACGCAATCATTCACAATTGATTCCAGCAATTATAAAGGAAGTTCCCCGAATGCCAACGTTAGAATTGGCACTTATGAAGGTCGCAGCAATGTGTTGATATTCGACAACGATCGCAACAATTATTTTGAGTATGAATTTGAAGTTCCGGAAGAAGGATTGTATGAAATCGTCGTCACTTACCAAAACTACCGTGACCCGGATACGACTAAAAGAACCAGTTACAGACCGGCAACTTTAACGATGATGATCGATGGAGAAATACCGTTCAGGGAAGCGCGTGCAATTAAGTTTCCAAGATATTTCAAAGACACGTTTCCGCTTCAATTTGACAAATACGGAGATCACATCCGTCCAAGACCGATTGAAATTACGGAATGGAAAGAGTTTCCGATCAGAGATCACGATGATTCCTATAATACGCCGTTAACTTGGCATTTAACGAAAGGGAAACACACGCTGAGATTTGAAGGTTACTCCTCAATT
Source organism: uncultured Paenibacillaceae bacterium (assembly GCA_937983035.1). GTDB lineage: Bacteria > Bacillota > Bacilli > Paenibacillales > CALAME01 > CALKAN01. Next base: position 6,049 of record CALKAN010000130.1, read on the forward strand.
GTCATTGACAAAATTGAATTCCGTCCGCCGACGCAGCTGAGAACGTATGAAGAGTATCGTGCCATGCATCCTGAAATGACGGATTTGGACGTCGATTTGATTGAAATCGAAGCAGAAGAAATGATGGAGAAAAATGAAGTTTCCATTCAAATGGATGCAGACCAAGACGCATTCATGTCTCCGATGGCGCATGGCCGCAGAATTTTTAACTATGTAGGCGGCAACCGTTGGGCAAAAGGCGGCGAAACGATCAAATGGGAAGTTGATGTGCCAGAATCCGGCTGGTATAAGATTGCTTACCGCGCTTTGAACAACATTCATTCTAACAAAACATCGTTCCGCAAAATTAAGATCAACGGAGAAGTTCCTTATGTTGATTTAGTCGATTACGGCACCCCGTTTTCATCTTCCTGGCAAGGTCATGTCATTGCCGACGAGAATGGAGAGCCGTACGCCATTTATCTTGAAAAAGGCACAAATATTATTGAGATGAGCGTAAACTATGCTCCTTTGAAGCCGGTTCAAATTTTGCTTGAAAAAGTAACGCAAGAGCTCGGCATGGTTTCCCGCGACTTGCAAGTGTTAACACGCGGTGAAGTGGACCGAAACCGGACATGGGATATCGTCAACAATTTCCCTGAAATCCCTGAAATGCTGAGAGTTATCCGGGGAAGACTTGAGCTCATGGCTGACATGTGGCTGGCAGTTAACAAAGACAAAGACAACAACTATCAATCTATCTTGACTTCTATGCAAGATATTGATGATCTGTTGGATAAAGTAAACGAAATTCCGTACCGCATGGATAATATTTCTATGATTCAATCGAAAATCGGTACGTTAGCGTCTCAAATTACGTCGCAGCCGATCGCGCTCGACCGCATCTACATTCTTCCGTATAACAAAGAGTTTCCGCGCATGAAAGCGAATTTCTGGGAAACAACGAAAAACGGATTTATGAACTTTATTCGTTCCTTCACGGAAGATGATAAGCTGACTGCGAATGACGACAGCATATTGAACGTTTGGATGTACTACGGCCGCGACTATGTAAACTTGCTGCAAGAGCTTGCAGATCAGTACTTTACTCCGGAGACGGGAATACCGGTTAAGATTGACTTGCTTCCGCGGGAAGACTTGCTCGTTCTTTCGAACGCGGTAAACAAAACGCCTGACGTTGCGCTCGGCATCGGTGAAGGCCGTCCGTCAGAGTTTGCCTTCCGTGATGCGGCATACGACTTGTCGCAATTCGAAGGATTCGACGAGTTGGCTAAAAACTTCAGCCCGGGAGCATTGCTGCCGTATTATTACGATGGCGGATACTATGCAATTCCGGAAACGATGCAGTTCAAGATGCTGTACTACCGGATTGATATTATGGACCGTTTAGGCTTGGAAGTTCCAGACACTTGGGATGATGTATACAATATGCTGCCAACGTTGCAGCAGAACGGTTATAACTTCTTTATCCCGCTTAACGAATATTTAACATTCGTATACCAAAATGGTGCTGACTTCTATGCCAATGACGGCATGACGACAGGTCTCGATTCTCCGGAAGGTTTCCGAGCGTTAAAGATGGTTACTGAATTGTTCAGCGTATACGGCATTGATCGTCAAGTGCCGAGCTTCTATCAGCACTTTAGAGACGGAACGATGCCAATCGGCTTTACTGACCTGAACCACTACTTGCAGATGCTTGTCGCTGCTCCTGAACTGACAGGATGGTGGGGAATGGCGCCAATGCCGGGCATTAAGAATGAAGACGGCGTTGTTGAGCGCTGGTCAGGCGGCAACATCGGAATGCTGTCGCAAGGTTTGGGCGGATTTGGCGGCGCAATGGCCGGATCCGGCGCAGCGAGCCAGACAGCTGCGATGATCATGAAGAAGGCGGACAATCCTGAATGGGGATGGGAATTCCTGAAATGGTGGATGTCGCCGGAAATTCAAGAGCAATTCGGTTCTGAACTCGAAGGCTTCCACGGACCATCGTTCCGTTGGAATACGGCGAACTTAGAAGCCTTTACTCGATTGCCTTGGACAAATGAAGAATTAGAAGTCATCTTGGAACAGTGGCAATGGTACAAATCGATGGTTAACGTGCCGGGTTCATATTTCATTCCGAGAGAACTGTCCAATGCTTGGAACAGAACGGTTGTTGACGGAATGAACTACCGAAATTCACTTGAAATTGCCATTATGAACATTAACCGCGAGTTAGTGCGCAAGCAGCAAGAGTTTGGATACCGAGATGAACAAGGCAACGTCATAAAGACTTTCAATCTGCCTCAGTTTGACGAACCTTGGGAAGGGGTGCAACGCTTTGTCAACGATTGAGTTGAAGCAATCCGCAGTCGTGAGAAGGAGCAAGCCCTCCTTCTCCGCTCGGATGAAACAATTTTTCCAAGAAGTTTGGAATTATAGACTGTCCTATCTCTTTTTAGCGCCGTTTGTCATCACGTTTTTTATATTCATCATGCTTCCCGTGCTTGCGGCAATGGGGCTTAGCTTCTTCTATTACAATGGGATGCAGACGCCGCATTGGATCGGTTGGGCAAACTATCAATATTTGTTCTCGCAAGACACGCTTTTCTTGCAGCACGCTTTGCCGAATACGATCAAGTTCGCAGTCATTGTCGGACCGGGAGGATACATCGCTTCTTTTATCTTGGCATGGCTGATCGCTCAGCTGCCGGATCGCATCAGACTGTGGTTCGTGCTTGCGTTCTACGCGCCGTCACTGGCCACGGGGATCGCGATGAGCATTATTTGGATCCCGCTTCTTTCTGGAGACCGCATCGGTTACCTCAACAGCTTCTTGTTGACGTTGGGCATTATTGATGAACCGCAGTTGTGGGTGCTTGACAAAGATTATTTGATGACTTCGATGATTGTCGTTACGTTGTGGTCATCGATGGGCGTCGGCTTCTTGGCGATGCTGGCAGGTGTTTTGAACGTTGACAAAACGCTTCATGAAGCCGGTCGAATTGACGGCATCGGAAGCAGGCTGCAAGAAGTTTGGTATATTACGATTCCAGCGATGAAGCCGCAGATGCTCTTCGCAGCAGTCATGGCGATCGTGAGCGCATTTAAAACAGGGCATATTGGGGTAGAACTTTCCCAATCCAACCCGACGCCGCAATATGCGGGCAACTTGTTGGTGAACCACGTTGAAGACTACGGTCTCATTCGGTTTGAGCTTGGATATGCATCCGCAGTATCTGTCGTGCTGCTGATTATCATCTTTATTGCTAACAGGCTCAGCTGGAAATTATTCGGAACGAAAGGTGATGAGTGATGGCGGCAGTAACACCGAAAGCTAGAAGATTCAATCCGTTCAGGCGCCGTTCGAAACTGTTCGGCTGGGATACATCACAAAAAGTGATCACCTTTTTCCTGGTCATTCTTGGCTTGTTCATGCTGCTTCCGCTGGTTTATATATTTAACCATGCGCTCAAGCCATATTCGGAACTGTTTATATTTCCGCCGAACATTTTTGTTATTAATCCAACATTGTCGAACTTTACGGAATTGTTCGTCGTTACCCGTGACTCCACGGTGCCGGCGTCGAGATATTTGTTTAACAGCATTTTAATTGCAGTATTGGCAACCGGAGCGGTCATTGTTGTGAGCGCGCTGGCTGCATATCCGCTGGCGAAACATCGTTTCCCAGGTTCTAAAGCGTTGTTCAGCATCATCATTATTTCTTTGATGTTCGTGCCGGAAACGATGATGATTCCAAGATACGTTGTTATCTCCAGCATCGGGATTATCGATACGTACTGGGGACATATACTCCCGCACGTTGCTGCGCCGGTCAGCGTGTTTCTAATGAAACAGTTTATGGACCAGGTTCCGGATGAATTGATCGAAGCTGGTAAAATTGACGGCGCAAGAGAATTTGGAATTTTCATACGGATTGTGATGCCGATCTGTTTGCCGGCTGTTGCAACATCTGCAATTTTGCAGTTCCAAAACATTTGGGGATCGACAGAAACTTCCGTTTTGTTCATGACTGACGATGCAATGAAGACTTTCCCGTTCTTCTTGCAAACCCTGACACAAAACTTGGCCAACTCAGTTGCAAGGCAAGGAGCTGCGGCGGCGGCATCTCTCGTTATGTTCTTGCCTACGCTGTTTATCTTTCTCGTGTTCCAGCGCAAAGTTATAGCAACGATGGCCCATTCAGGAATTAAATAAGGTGATCGGGGGGAAAACACATGAAGAAATGGAGCTCAAAATTCATTTTGCTCATGTTGGGCACGCTGTTGCTGTGCAGCTCTATTCTGCCTGCGACTGTGCAAGCAGAAGTGATGTACCCAACATTTACTAGAGACAGTTTCGGTTCTATTATATTTACTCAACCGCCATATACACCGACTGTAACGCTTGGAAATGAATTGTATGTTGTGGACGAAGAGACCGGCGAACAAGTTCCATCGCCGTTCCAGAATCCGAAAGACGTTTTCATTGACAGCAAAGATCATATTTATGTCGTGGATACCGGCAACAATCGGATTGTTCATTTTGACGAAAACTTTGAATTCATTCGTTTTATCACAGTCGATGACAGTCCGATGAATGCGCCGGAAGGAATTTACGTCAATGACGAAGGCCACATTTATGTAGCAGACACCGGAAACAAAAGAGTCATTCATCTCGATCCGGAAGGCCGCTTAGTCAAAGAAATTCATGAACCGGCATCCCGTTATATTCCGGCTGACTTTAAATACGATCCAATCAAGCTTGTTGCAGACAACCGCGGCTATTTGTACGTTGTTACATTGGGCGGATACCAAGGTTTGCTGCAATTGGATCCGGACGGAAATTTCCAAAGCTTCTACGGAGCAAACTTAACCGAGTTTTCGGTTTTGGATGCCATCAAGCGTTTCTTGTACACAGAGGAAATGTATGCCAATGAAATCAGCAAACTTCCCGGCTCGGTGAGCAACGTAGCGATCGATTCCAACGGTTTCATTTACACCGCTACGGCCGGAGACATTTCTGAGAACCAAATTAAGCGTCTGGATATTCAAGGGAAAAACTTGCTGAAAACATCGGATGAATTGACAGGTTCCGGAAGCACGCTTACTTTTGGAGAATATTTGAGACCGAACTACGTATCCGGACGGCTGGTTCAGCCTCAGCTGATTGACCTTGCCGTTGACCGGAACGGCAATATTACTGCGATTGACAGAAGCTACAACTTTATCAACCAATATGACATGTACGGCAATCTGCTCTTTTTCTGGGGCGGTCAATCATCGCCGTCTTCGAGCCAGCTGGGTCTGATTAAGAACCCGGTAGCCGTTGACGTAAACTCAAGAGACGAGCTGTTCATTCTGGATGACCAGGAAGGCATCCTTCAAGTGTTTGAATTGTCGGAATTCGGTTCGCTTGTGTTTACTGCTACGCAGCTCACCAACCATGGATATTATTTGGAAAGTGAGCAATACTGGCAGCGCGTGCTTGATCTGAACGCACAGTATGCGCCGGCAATGATGGGATTGGCGAAGGCAGCATATAAGAATGAAGATTACGTCAAAGCGAGAGATTTGTATCGAAATGCTGGAGACCAAGTCGGATTTTCTGATGCATTCTGGCAAATCCGTCTCGTATGGTTCCAGGAGCGCTTCTCATTCTTTGCGACTTTATTCTTGGTGCTTGGCTTCGGATATTTGTTCTTTGGCCGTTTGTTGAAACGTCTGTCATTTATGAAACGATTGAAAGAAAAGTATGCTTCTTCGCAATCGAAGTTCATGGAACAGATCAGACACGTCTTCTATATGCTGAAGCATCCAATTGACGGCTTTACCGCATTGCGCTATGAAGACAAAGGAAGTTATATCAGCGCGACAGTCATCTTGGTCATTGCTTACATCTCGCTTGTGTTCCAGCAGATGTATACAAGTTTTGCATTTAACAAAGTGCTGAGAAGCCAAGTTGACGCGGGCAGCATCTTGGTGCAGTTCGCAGTGATCTGGTTCTCATGGGTCATCTGCAACTACTTGATCAGCTCCATCTATCGCGGAGAAGGTCGTTTCAGAGACGTATTTATCGGAAGCGCATATGCACTCATTCCGTATATTCTGATTTCGATTCCATTGGCGATCGTTTCCAATGCATTGTCCCTGTCAGAGCAGACGATCTATCAATATATTTTATACGGACTCTATATTTGGGTCGGGGCGATGTTCTTCTGGAAAGTGCAGTCTCTGCAAAACTATGGAGTCGGCGAAACGGTCATTAATATCTTCTTGTCTTTGTTTGCGATGCTCGTATTAGGTGTGTTGGCCTTTATCATATTCGGCCTGTCAAATGAACTGAGAATGTTCATTTACGAAGTGTATCAGGAGGTGTCAATGCGATGAAGAAGCTGGCGAAAAAGTTGCGCGATCGATTAGTAGACAACGTCAAAGAACATAAAGCCAGGTGGATAGTCACCTCTCTGCTTCTATTAGTCATTGTTGTTTTGCTGTTCCAAGTGCCGATTAAATTTAAAACAGAAGCCGAAATTATCCGGCAAGTGGACGTAGACTCTTCCGCTAAAAACCCGATGCAAGAACACGATAATATGCCGAATGAAGCAGACTTTGAAAAAGTAGCAGAAACAGATACGCTCATTTTAAAGTTTGACATGATCAGCGGTCACTTTATCGTGGAAGACAAACGAAACGGCAATGTATGGCATTCTTATCCGAATCCAGAATATTGGGAGAATGAGTCCATACCGGGGATTTGGCGGCAGCACCTTCGTTCACCCGTCATGATCCAAACTCTGGATTTCGAACGTTACAATTCAAGGCCAAGAATTTCAAACTGGATTTCCGACAATGGAATTATCAGCAATTTTGAAAAAATTGACGGCGGCGTTCGTTTAGTTTATGAATTGACGAACTCGCTCGTGAAAATTCCGGTCGAAATCACGATTAAAGATGATTACTTGCAAACAAAAATCATCGATGAAGGCATTGAAGAAGGTCAATTTGGCTTGTTGTGGGTGCGCTTGTTCCCATTCATCGGAGCGCATCATTCCACAGGCCAAGATGGATATTTGTTAGTCCCGGACGGTTCCGGCGCATTAATCAGCTTTAATCAAACGCAGCGCAATCAGAACAAAATTTATAAAGAGTCCATTTACGGCACGGACTATGCGTTTAACACGACAGAGTCCAGCCGCAATACGATTCTGATGCCGATCTTCGGAATTAAGTCCGGAGACCGCGCGTTGCTCGCTGTCGTTGAAGAAGGCGCCGAGTATATGGACATTATCGGTTCGCCGGCTGGCGTATACAGTGATTACAACTGGGCAGCGACGGAAGCGCGCTATCGTTCTCCGTTCCGTCAAGTGACGAACCGCGCCATGAACCGAGGCTTCATCACGTATGATGAAGAGCATAGATTCCATGCTGACCGCACAGTTCGGTACTATTTCTTGGATACTGACGAAGCTGACTACGTCGGCATGGCTGCCAGATATCGTCAATACTTGATCGAAGAGAAAGGCTTTGAGAGAATTCAAAATCCATCTGAAGACATTCCGTTATATTTAACCATTCTTGGCGGCGACCAAGAGGAAGGCATGTTTGCCAATCGTTTCGTGCAAACGACGACCACTTCTCAAGCGATGGAGATGGTTCGCAAGCTGCACGGACTGGGCATTAACAACATGCACATCAACATGCTCGGATGGCAGAAGAACGGATATAATGAATTCGGGCGGCAAATGCCGATTGACCGCAGACTTGGCGGAAATGACTGCATGAAAGAATTTATCGATTATGTGCATTCGCTTGGATTCCCGGTGTCTTACGGCGTGAACTTCACGATTAACAACAGCAATGCACACGGATTTATCGAGCGATACCACGGCATGCGCGACTTGTCTGGAACAGTGCTGAGACAGCGCGACTGGATCAATAACCAGCTGACACTGATCAGCCACAACTATTTGGATACTTATTTTGAAGATCGGTTGGCTGAAATCAGAGCGCTGGGCTTTGACGGCATTACTTTCGGCGGCGGTTATACGTATGCGCCGGGCCTTGGCAGCTTGCTGCTGAGCGACTACAGCGACAGATACGGAGCAGACCGCACGGAAAGCATCGCCATTCAACAGAAGTTTTATGAAATTGCTTCTGAAATGTTCGACATCGTCAACAGCACAACTTCATTCCAATATGTTAACAACTATGTCGATCATATCTATGCTTTGACAGATGATTATTCTTACGATTTGTTCAGCCAGGAGGCCGTTCCGTTTGCTCAGATTGCATTGCATGGACTGGTCACTTATACATCCCAGTACATTAATGAGCGGGAAGAATACACGACTCAGTTCTTGAAAGATCTGGAGTACGGCACCGTTCCGTCATTCATTTTCACGCATGAGCCAACGGAAGCGTTGCGCTTCTCTTACGGACTTCGCTTATTCAGCACGGAAGCCAGCGGCTGGGAAAATGAAGCTGTGCAGCAATATCAAATTTTCAATGAGGTACTGGGCGATGTGCAGGATCAGTTCATCGTAAATCATCGAAAGCTTGCCAACAACGTATACGAAACGACATATGAAAATGGCAAACGCATCATCGTGAACTACAGTCAAACGAGATCCTATGTCGCTGACGGTGTGACCGTTGAACCGAGAGGTTATGCAGTGATTGGAGGGGCGGCGCAATGAAACGCAAAAAATTACTATCAGCCAATGTAGTAAGAAATCTTGAGGGCTCCGTATTTATCGCCCCTTGGATCATTGGGTTCCTGATATTTATGGGGGCGCCGATTGCATACTCGCTGTATATGAGCTTCCATCAGGTGAGAATTCTTGCTACAGGAATTGACACGAATTTTCGCGGTTGGGAGTACTATCAATTCATTCTGTTTGAGAACGGAAGCGTGCTTTATAATGACTTGATTCCTTTTTTAGGACAGACGGTCATTATGATTCCAGTCATCATTATTTTCTCGCTGTTGATTGCCATTATTCTCAATCAACAGTTTCCAGGACGCCTCGCGTTTCGGACGATCTTCTTCCTGCCGGTCATCTTTACGACCGGGCAGGTCGTCCTGGAATTTATCGCGCAAGGTGAAGGCGGACTCGACTTTTTGGAAAACTACAACGTATCGACCATTTTAATGAGCAATTTGCCTGAGCTTTGGGCCAACTCGATCGTTAGAGTCATGGAATCCTTTATTCTAGTGTTGTGGTACTCTGGTGTGCAAATCTTAATTTTCTTGGCTGGAAGACAAACCATTTCCGGTTCCGTGTATGAAGCTGCCAGAATCGACGGCGCTTCTCCGTGGGAAACGTTCTGGAAGATCACATTGCCCGGCATGATTCCGTTTATCTTCTTGAACATCATTTACACAGTCGTTGACTTGTTTACTTTCCCAACCAACCCGATCATCAACCGGGTGAACACGAGCAACTATGGAATGTCCAGCGCCTTGGCTTGGATTTACTTTACGATTATTCTCATCTTCCTGGGAATCATCTTGCTCATATTCTCCAGGGCCACCAGAGCTTATCGTGCAGCGAAATAATAAGGAGGGGTATCCGTGGCGAAAACGATAACGAACAAAAACAGACGTTTGAACATGCGCCTGGATTGGTCCTTGCTTAGGCGGATGAAGCAGGTGTTAATAGGCAAGGAAGCCGACCAGGGACTGCTCTTTAAAATATTTATTTACGTCATCTTAATTGATGTGGCGTACATTTATTTGAATCCATTGATCTTCATGGTTACGACCATGGTTAAAGATGCAACAGACTTGCTGGATCCTGCCGTTATCTGGGTGCCGCGCGCCATCTATCTCGGCACCTTGCAGGACGCGTGGGTCATGCTCGATTATATGAGCTCATTCTTTATGAGCCTTGGACTCGCAACGACCATTGCGGTATGTCAAACGGTATTTTGTGCCGTGGCGGGTTATGCTTTTGCAAAACTGCAGTTTCCATTTAAAAAGTTCTGGATGTTTTGCTTGATTTTATCTTTCATCGTGCCGCCGCAGTTGACAATTTTGCCGATTTTGATTGCAGCGAGCCAATTGGACATGATTAACGAAGTGTACCCGCTCGTGCTTCCTGCCATGTTTGGGCACGGTTTGAAGGGCGCGCTGTTCGTCATCATTTATCGCCAGTTCTTCAGCACGCAGCCGAAAGAGTTGGAAGAAGCAGCGAGAATTGACGGGGCGAACGCATTTAAAGTATTTTACAGAGTAATGCTTCCGCTCGCGCGTCCAGCGATCGTCGTTGTTTTCTTGTTCTCGTTCGTCTGGAACTGGAACGACTTCTATTATCCAAGCATGTTTTTGATTAATGTAGATACCGTACCGTTGTCGATGGGGATTTCCCGCATATCAGCAGCGATTCGTGCAGAAGAGGCTGAGAGCGGTCCGTCGATCTTCAGTGAACCGATTAAGATGGCCACCTCCTTCTTGATTATTCTGCCGCCGATCATTCTTTACATGTTCACGCAGCGCTGGTTCGTAGAAGGCGTTGAGAGAACTGGCTTGGTAGAGTAATCGCTAATTTAATAGAAATCGGAGGAAGTTCAATGAGTATGGTTCGTGAAAACGAACCCCTGACACAAAACGAATTGATCTTGCTGGCCGATAAAATAAAACGCACGTACGGCAGCGGCAGAGCTGCCGTACATGCGTTAAAAGATGTGAATTTATCCATTCGCTATGGTCAGTTAGTCGTTTTGAAAGGGCGTTCAGGTTCCGGGAAAACGACATTGATTAACTTATTGGGAGCGCTAGACCAGCCAACTGAAGGAGATATTTATTTTTGCGGTCAACATTTAGGAAGACTGAGCGAGAAGAAAAGAAATGAAATTCGTCGAACGCAAATGGGACTGATCTTTCAGTCGTTTGCGCTTGTTCCTATCATGTCTGCGTATGAAAACGTGGAATTTGGCTTGCGCATCGCGCGAGTGCCAGCGAAAGAACGGCGTGAGAAAGCTGTTCAAGCATTGGAAACGGTTGGATTAAAAGCAAGGATGCATCACAGACCCTTTGAGTTGTCTGGAGGAGAACAGCAAAGAGTTGCGATTGCAAGAGCAATTGCCCATCGACCGAAGTTAATATTGGCTGATGAGCCAACGGCTGAATTAGACAGCAGAACAGGTCTAAGGGTCATTCAATTGTTTAGAGAATTAGTAGAAACAGCCGGCATGACGATCGTTTTGACAACACATGATCCTGCAGTCATGGAATTGGCGGATGTTGTTTACGAACTGGAGGATGGTAAAATTGCAAATCCCTCGTAATTCTTTAATGCTGTTGATGATGCCAGCATGCTTTATGTTGCTTTTTGGATGCGCTTTATTGCCGAAAGAGGAGGAGCCTCTGGCCCCGCCGCTTGTCGAACCTGCACAGCAGCGCATGGAGCTCGCTGAAGTTGTTCGCAAAGACATCAAGCAAACGGTGGTAGGCACGGCCGTATTTGAGCCTGTGCGCATGGAATATCAACAATTTCGCGAATCCGGCGGAAGAGTGGAGGAAGTATTTGTAGCAGCCGGAGATTATGTGAATGAAGGAGATCCTCTCATTCGATTAACTCTGGGAAATATTGATATTACGCTGAAGGAAAGACAGCTGGCGGTCGAAAAGTTGAACATTGAACTGCAGAATGCGATTCGTTCGCGCAACGAAGATGAGATTCGAATCAAACAGTTAGAGCTCGACATTGCCAAATTAAGATTAGCGGAAACCCAGGCAGCTTACGACAGCAGGCATTTGTACGCCAATATGAGCGGTGAAGTCGTCTATGTGGCAAACGTTAAACCGGGTGATTCGGTGCAAGCATGGGAAACATTAGTAAACATAGCCGATCCGAGCTCGATGAGATTGTTTTATTCCGGCAGCAGAAACGTTCACCAAGTAGAAGTTGGCATGGATGTCGACATTACGTTTAAAGGCAAGCAATATTCCGGAAAAGTTGTGCAAACGCCTTCTACAGCGCCGCGAGTAACAGATGAAACGTTAAGAAGGCAGTATGATGAACGCATCTACATTGAACTGGAAAACCTTCCGGAAGACGCTGAGTTTGGAGATTATGCAGACATTTACATTGTGCTGAAAGAAAGAAACGATACCCTTGTTATTCCTTCGAGAGCTTTGAGAACTTATATGGGCCGCGAGTATGTTCAAATCTTGGACGGCGAAAGCCGAAGAGAGATGGATGTAGAAACCGGGATTAAGACCGCTACGGAGGTTGAGATCTTAAGAGGCTTGGAAGAAGGACAAATCGTCATATTGCAGTAAAGCTGCTCGAAATCAGGGATACCAGGGGGTGGTAACGTTTTGGCTATGTTAAAAATGATACTTAGGAAAATGCTGAACAATAAATGGCTTGAGTTCAGCCTTTTGCTCGGCTTGATCTTTTCCGTCGCTCTAGTGAGCAGCATGCCGATTTATACGAATGCGATTCTGGAACGAATGCTCGTGAAAGATTTGGAAAATTTGCAGCAGCGTTCCGGACAATATCCGGGCATATATTGGGCAGCAGCTTACTTTAAAGACGAAAATGAAGAACAGCTGGCAACGTTGTATGAGCGGCTGACGCGAACGGGCAATTATTTGCGCGAGCAGATAGCACCGTCATTCTCTGTGCCCATTCATTATGTCGTAGAAGAGAGGATTACGGTCAGAGCTGAATTTGAACCTGTTGATCCAACTCGCGTTAATGCAGATGCCAGAAGATTGGCCGATTTCGTTTCCTTAAGAGGGATGGAGGATCACATTCGGCTCGTGGACGGCAGAATGCCAAATCCTGAACCTGTAAACGGTTTCTACGAAGTGTTAGTCGTTCCAGGAGCGCTGGATCAATTGAATCTCGTGCTGGGAAACGAGTTTCAAATAAAATCCGATGAAGATGAAGAAGCGCCGATTAAAGTCATTCCGGTCGGGGTCATTGAGAAAAAGTCTCAAGATGATTTGTTCTGGTATACATCAAACATTAATTCATACAATACATCGTTCTTTATTCCGTTTGAATTGTTTGAGCGAGAATTTACGCATGAGCAAAAACTTGGACTGCGTGCGACGTATTGGTATGTGCCGTTCGATTACACGAAGCTCGGACTTTTGGAAAAAGACAACATGTTGTCCGCTTGGGGGCGCATGGCCGGGCATTTAAATGCGAATTATTCCGAATATGATACGCACATTCCTTCTTTGCAGACGGTATTGCAATATGAAGACAGAGAACAGCGGCTGAGAACGCTGCTGTGCTCGTTGACGGTGCCGGTCATTGTATCGCTGGCCAATTTAATTACAGAGCGTCAAAAGACGGAAATCGCTGTGCTGCGAAGCCGGGGCGCATCGAGATTTCAAATCGTTTCTGCCTATTTTATTGAAAGTACAATATTAGGAATCATCGCCCTGATTGTCGGTCCGTATTTAGGCATGTTTTTTACAAAAATGCTGGGAGCTTCCAATGGGTTCTTAGAATTTGTTCAGCGTGCAGCATTGAATGTAAAGCTGGATCGCATGGCGTTTCAATACGCTTTCGTCGTTGCGGCATTTTCTGTGTTGATGACGATCATTCCGGTATTCCTGGCTACACGCGCTTCCATCGTTGGACAAAAGCGTGAAATGTCCCGCAGAACGGATAAGAAATCAGCCTGGCACCGTTTCTTTATAGATATTATTTTGCTTGGTGTATCGATTTATGGGCTGCGCCAATTTCATCAGCGATTGGAAGATTTGCGCGCCATCGGCGCAGACAACATGGATTTGCGGGTGGATCCGTTATTGTTTGTCATCCCTGCTCTGTTTATGATCGGATTCGGATTGTTTATTTTACGGCTTTATCCGCTGTTCATCCGTTTTGTTTATTGGATCGGGCGCAAATGGTGGCCGCCGTTCTTGTATTCATCTTTAATTCAAGTAGGCAGATCCAGTTCACAATATCAATTTCTGATGGTCTTTCTCATCTTGACGGTCGCTACCGGATTATTCAGCGCCAGCGCAGCACGGACATTGAATCAGAACGTCGAAGACCGCATCATGTACAGCTATGGCTCAGACATCGTTATGGAAACTCGCTGGGAAAGCAATGCACCGCTTTTTGGAATGAGCAGCATCGATGAAGAAGAATCAGAGGAAAGCGCTCCCGCGTTTAGTTCTGCTGGCATGACGCAATATGCAGAACCGCCGTTTCAGCCGATTTTAGAATTAAAAGGCGTGGAGCAGGCTGCCAGAGTGTTCATTAAAGAAAATGCAAGTTTCCAAACCGGAAATACGCGCTACGATGCGGTGCTGATGGGAATTCATACGAAAGAATTCGGCGAGACGGCATGGTACCGCAGCGATATGTTCGGAGACTATCATTTCAATGATTATTTGAATCTATTGGCATCCAATCCATCCGCTGTGCTCGTTTCGCAGACGATGGCTGAACAAGCCGGCATCCGCGTCGGCCAGACGATTGAAATCGGCTGGACAGGCGTTACGCCTAAGCCGGTTATCGTATACGGGATTGTTGAGTTTTTCCCTAAGTTTAATCCGTTTATGAAAGGTTCAGGAAACCGAAATCCGATGCTGATTGTCGGACATTTGGATTTTATCCAGAACAACTTGGCGCTGGAGCCGTATGAAATATGGATTAAGCTGGAAGAAGGCGCTTCGCTGCAGGAATTGGCGGATGATATTGTCGAGAAAGAGCTTTTGGTCACTCGCTTCAGATCTTCGCTGGAAGACATCATTGAAGCGAGAAGAGATCCTTTCCAGATGGCGATGAATGGAGTCATGACCTTGGGCTTTCTCATTTCGATCTTGATTTGCTTCTGCGGATTTCTGCTTTATTGGGTCATTTCCTTGTTCAGCAGAGTGCTGCAGCTTGGAATTTTCCGAGCGATGGGCATTTCCTTCCCGCAAATTATCGGGATGCTGATCAGCGAACAGCTCTTGACTTCCGGAGCGGCCATTTTCATCGGCGTGATTACAGGTCATTTGGCAAGTCAATATTTCGTTCCGCTGTTCCAGTTGTCATTCAATCCGACAGAGCAAGTGCCGCCGTTTAAAGTCATATATAACGCCAATGATTATTTGCAGATGTATACCATCGTGACGTGCATGATCGTGCTCGGCTTAATCATTCTTGGCTGGCTGCTTTCGCGCATCAAAATTCATCAAGCCGTGAAGCTCGGGGAGGATTGAGGCATAATGATACATTGTGAGCAATTAGTAAAGATTTATAAAGCGGCGGATTTGGAAGTATTCGCATTGCAAGGGCTTGATTTGCACGTGGCGCCCGGCGAGTTGATGGCGATTATCGGCAACAGCGGAAGCGGCAAATCGACGCTGCTCAACATGCTCGGAGCGTTGGATCAGCCGACTGCAGGGAAAATCATGGTTGACGGAAAAGATTTGCTGAAACTGACAGAACGAGAAATTGTGAAGTATAAGAGAGAAACGGTTGGATTCGTCTGGCAGAACAACGCGAGAAATTTAGTGCCGTACCTTACTGCACTCGAGAATGTGGAACTCCCTATGCTTCTGAAAGGGAGACAGAAGAGAAACCGGGCGAAAGACTTGCTGGATGCTGTAGGGCTGATTCATCGAGCTAACAATAAGCTGACGTCTCTGTCAGGTGGAGAGCAGCAGCGTGTCGCGATCGCCATCGCTTTGGCCAATGAACCGAAGCTGCTGCTGGCGGATGAACCGACCGGTTCCGTCGATACGAAAACAGCGGATAAAATATTAGACATTTTTCGAGAGTTGAATCGCAGCACCGGTTTAACTGTCGTGATCGTCACGCACGATAACAATTTGGCCAAGAAGGTAGATCGTGTCGTGCAAATCCGCGACGGAAAAACATCGACGGAATATATTCGCAGACCTTCGATTAAAGAGCTCGAAGGATTAGGAAAACTGTCTGATGCGGATGCAGAAGAAGACAGTCATGAAGAGTACAGCGTGCTGGATCGAGCGGGAAGGCTGCAAATTCCTGCCCACTTTCTTGAAGCATTGAACATGAAAAATAAAAACAAAGTCAAAGTTGAATTGCAGGACGGCAAGATTGTTTTGACACCGCCTGAATAATGGATTTTGAAATCATAGAGAAAACATAGATATCGATTGATTTTTGATGCATGGATGACGACTCGGCCTGTTTTGCGTTATAATAGAGATAGTTATAATGATAACTCTATTCGTTGTCATTATAACGAAAGCGAAAACAGGTCAACGGAGTTGGAGTCCATGCATATTTTAATTGTTGAAGATGAGCCAAAAATTCGTGATGTGTTGAAAGCTTACATGGAGAAGGAAGGATGGACCGTTGATTATACGTCCGACGGCCATGAAGCAGTGCGAAAGTTTGACTATCATCAACATGATCAAGTTTTGCTAGATTTAAAGATAGAAGGTTTGAGCGGCGAAGAAGTATGCCGCAAAATCAGAGAAAAATCGGATGTGCCGATCATAATGATCACTTCAAAGAATCGTGAAAACGATACAATTAACGGTTTGAATTTAGGCGCGGATGATTATATCGTCAAACCATTTCGAGTGAAGGAAGTGGTGGCGAGAATTAAAGCGCTGCACCGGCGAATCGAGAACATTAAAAAGCCGGACGAGAAGAAACATGTTTATGTATTTGATAAAGGAAGGCTTGTCGTCAATTTAGATTTGCGCACAGCCTTAGTCGATGGGAAACATGCGAATTTAACCGCGACAGAATTTAATTTGTTAACGACATTAATGGGTAACCCGAAAAAAGTATTCAGCCGCAGCGAACTTTCTTATATCGTTCAAGGCTACCGCTTTCAAGGGGACAGCAGAACGATCGATGCACATGTCAAAAATTTGCGCAAAAAAATTGAAGAAGACAGCCAGCAGCCAAAGTATATTTTAACCCGCATTGGCAGAGGCTATCAATTTGGAATGACACCTGATGAGTGAGCACGATGAGCAATATTAAACGTTTTTTCCGTAAAATGAACGTCCTGTTGTTTATCACATTTTTCTGCTTCTCATTAGTTTTCATCTACGCAATTTCTAATTTGTACAATTTCCATTGGGACCAATTATTTACGAGTTATCAAACAAACTTGCTGACAAGCCATGCCTACAAATTGATGGATGATATGCGAATTGAAGGGATCACTTCGGGTCCGGTCAGCAAAGAGGAACAATCTTGGATGGTTCGCCGTTCAAATTTATACGGCATATTAATTCAGTTCAAAAGCAAAGACAAACAAGAAATATGGGTCGATATGATGAGTGACTTCGAAAAGGATGCATTGTCCGATGCCGTCGAGGTTCCTTTTGTCGTGGACGGAGAAACCCGCGGCTACATCCAGGCGGCTTATTTGGGAGCGAACAATGAACTGAATCCGATCGTGATTGAATACCGTGAAACGATGAAATTTCGCTCCCGCATTATATATATTTTCGTGATCATTGTTTCCTTTTTAGTCAGCTTGTTGATATCTCGTCTATTGTCCAAAAATTTAAAAAATTTAGAAGAAAAGACGAACTTAATCCGGATGGGGAAAAGAGATTTGACCATTCCGATTCAAGGGCCGGAAGAAGTGCGGAAATTAGCGGAAACGTTAAGTGAAATGATGAAAGAACTGAAGAAGCAAGAAGATTGGCGCCGGCATTTGATGGAAGACTTGACCCATGAGCTCAGGACGCCTTTGACCTCGATGTTGTCGCAGCTCGAGGCGATTATTGACGGCATTTATGAAGCAGATGAAGCGAAGATGCAGGACATTTATGAGGAGTTAGAACGGCTGTCACGGTTAATCAATGACATGGAGCGGCTGTCAGAAGCAGAGAGCGCTCGATTCTCCCTCGATATTAGGCGGACGGACATGGTTCGTTTGGCGCGTAAAGTTTACAACAACTTTTTGCCGCTTGCACGGAACAAAGGGCTGCGAATGGTTTTTGAATCTACGAACGTGCCGTGTTTCTGCGAAGTAGACCGGGATAAAATGATCCAAGTCATTTCGAATATATTGTCTAACGCGATTAAATATAATAAAGCAGGAGGGAAAATTTGGCTCTCTGTGGAGTACACCCCGGAATATACGCTGATTACGTGTGAAGATGATGGAATCGGAATCAGCGACGAAGATTTGCCTTATATTTTTAACCGCTTGTATCGCGCGGACAAATCCCGCTCACGCTTTAACAGCGGTGTTGGGTTAGGGCTCAGCATCGTTGAGGCGCTTGTTGAAGCACACGGAGGAGAAGTTAGAGCGGAAAGTGAATTAGGCAAAGGGACGAAAATTGCAGTGAAAATACCAAATGTGTATGAAGGATCATCTGAAGAGTGATGGAATCATTGTCCCGCAACTGCCCGGCACGCATTGTTTGCGTGTCGTTTTTTTTGAAAAATGCCTGATGTGAAGTCTTCAAGCAAATGCTGCGAATTAAGATTGATTCATTACGATGGCGGCTGGGCATTATTTCCCGGGAAACAATTGTCAGCCATTCAGAATGCTGCTTGATGGATGAGAACATTTATTCTTTTGAACTGGAATCATGCATGGTGATCGATGGCTTGTGATCGAAAGTTGTCGGTTTTTGTTTGTTAATGATGCGCAATAATAATGAAAGCTGCTTGCATCATCAGGAATGAAGAAAAGGATATGCTGGAGATCCGTCGATCAAATAGGTTATGATGAACATGGTTGTCATATTTAGAAAGGGGACCGCTGCCGTGAGCTGCTCTATACTCGTCGTGGAAGATGAAGCGAAAATCGCTCGTTTGCTGGAAATTGAATTGGAAACAGAAGGGTATCGAGTCGGAATTGCTGGTTCCGGCGTGGAAGCTTTGGATAAATTCAATGAAGATCAATGGGATCTCATATTGTTGGACATTATGCTGCCTGGGCTGAGCGGCATCGAAGTGCTCAGGCGCATTCGTTCGCAAAATGCCGCTGTTCCGGTCATTTTGCTGTCTGCGAAAAATTCTGTAGAAGATAAAGTATCAGGGCTGGATTTAGGTGCGAATGATTATTTGACGAAGCCGTTTCAAATCGAAGAATTGTTGGCTCGCATTCGAGCGGCGCTTAGACAATACCAAACGGCCGCCGCTAACTTATCTTCAGAACATGTTGCCGGCGAAATCAGCCAAGATTGGCTGTCCGCTGCTGATCTGCGCATGAATTTGAAGACGCGGGAAGTGCTTCGCGGGGAGGAAAGCATTGATCTGACGCCGCGTGAATATGATTTGCTGTTATATTTTCTCAAGCACCCGCAGCAAGTATTGACGAGAGACCAAATTTTGGAAGCTGTCTGGGGATTTGAATATGCCGGCGAAACGAATGTGGTCGATGTATACATTCGATATTTGCGGAAGAAAATCGATCAAGGCCGATCATTTAAAATGATTCAAACCGTGCGGGGCGTCGGATACGTCTTGAAGACGCCATGAAACTGAACAATAAAATTCATTTGTTGTCATCGGTATTGTCTGCTCTGCTCATTATTGCATTGAGCCTTTGCATCTACGCTGTCTTCAGCCACTTCATGCTCAGCAGCACGATTGAGCGCTCCGAAGCTGAAATCAGGCATGTAGAACAAGGCATTCGTTCCGCTAATGAAGCGATTCAACTTGCTGATTTGCTGCGAGCGTACGTTCCGGTCGACGGGATGATTCGCATCGCGGGAGAGGACGGCAGCAATATAGCTGCGGCAGCTTCTCCGTCCGCGGCTTCGCTGAATCAGCAGCCTGTTTCTTTCCAAGCGATGAAGACGGTGGATATCATCACATTAGACAAAGAGCGATGGCTGCATATTTCCATTCCGTTGATTTGGCGCGATGGAACGATTGTCAATTTGCAACTGTATGAAAGCTTGGCGTCCATGGATCAAACGCTGCGCATGCTGCGTTTCGTGCTTCTGGCAGTGACGCTCTTGGCGATGATTCCCGTCATTATTTCCGGCAGGTTTCTCAGCAGACTGATTCTTGCTCCGATTGCGCAAATGATTCGGACGATGCGAACGATTATTCAAAGCGGTCGTTTCCAAACGATTCAGATCCATACGAAGTCCAAAGACGAACTGATGGAATTGGGACAAACGTTCAATCGAATGATTGAGCTTTTGCAATCGAACTTTGAGCGCCAAGAGCAGTTTGTTTCCAATGCTTCCCATGAATTGAGGACGCCGCTGACAGTCATTGAAAGTTATGCAGCATTGCTCAAGCGGAAAGGAACGGACTATCCAGAAATTTTTGCAGAATCGGTTGAAGCCATACATTCTGAAGCGCTGCGCATGAGAGAAATGACGGAACAATTGCTGTTATTGGCGAAAAGTACGGAACAATGGGATATATCGATTCAAATGACGGACATCCCGCGCATCGTTCAAGAAACGGCGCACGCGTTCGAGCAAGCGCACAAACGGGAAATCGTCGTTCATTCCGAAGGAGCGGTTGAGGGAGTGACCGATCGAAACTTGCTCAAGCAGTTGCTGTTTATTTTGCTGGACAATGCGCGAAAATACAGCGATGCGCCGATCGAGGTGAAGGTAGAGCACGGGGAGCGCAATGCGCCGATAATTCGCGTGATCGATCAAGGGATCGGCATCCCGAAAGAAGAGCTGGATAAAGTGTTCGAGCGCTATTACCGCGTCGAACAAGCACGCAGCCGCAAAGCGGGCGGGACTGGCCTGGGCTTGCCGCTCGCTAAAACGATCACGGATGCGATCGGAGCCAAGCTGATGCTGCATAGTGAATTCGGCAAAGGCACGACAGCGGAAATACGATTGCCGGCTGCGTCAGAGATGGCAGCAATGGAAGCGGGCAACGAATGATGGTTGCTTAAAAAGCCAAAAAGGAGGGATTCCTCTGAAAAAGCGTGTTTTCATTATAACGAGCGTCGTCTTGATCAGCATTTGCGTTCTCGTATGGGGATGGCCAGGGGAAAAAGGTTTTGGCGTCAATCGTTCCAAATTGAGCGCAGAGGAAGCGGAATCGATCGTTCTGGCGAATTATGACGGAGAAATTGTCAGCACGAAAAAAATGAAGGATCGCTATGATATTACCTTAAAAAGCAGCACAGGGTTGTATGCGGTCGGCGTAGATGCCGACGACGGCGAAATTCAATCGATCGCCCGTTTGGAAGCAGCGGCTCCTGAAAACGGCCAACAGTCAGACCGTGAAGAAGATCGAAGCAATCATGGTCCGAAGCCGGATCAAGTTTCGCCAACGCAGCCAAATGACCAGCAGCATCCAACGCAGCCGATTTTCATCAGCGAAGAGGAAGCAGCAAAGACAGCGCTGGAACATGTAAACGGCGAAGTGGATGATGTGGAAATTCATATACAAGACGGTCAGGCTTATTATTTAGTGGAAATTGAAACGAACGATGAACGGGATGAAGCAACCGTGCAAGTTCATGCAATTACCGGCGAAGTCATGTCTATTACTTGGGATGATTAATAGTTAAATAAATTTTCTATCATTCATTTCTAATGAAATTTTAATCTTATTCCAACTGATTTTTCATCATCCTCCGGTAACATAATCAATGAAAGCAATCATACAGAGGAGGATGCACAAATGATGAAAAAATGGATGATGTTAGGAATTGTGCTTCTCGTACTCGGAACAGCGCTGACGGGCGTGGTGTTTGCGCAGTCGGGAGAAGCAAACGTCGGTGAGATGAACGTGCAATCGAGAAGCGAAGTCAAGGCTAACGAGCAGCGCGGGTACATTTCAATTGAAGAAGCGATTCGGATTACTCGCGGCTATGCCGACGGCATCATTGAGGAAATTGAGCGAGAGTGGGATGACGGCCGCTTAACGTTTGAAGTTGAGATGCGCACAAAGCGCGGCGAACTGGAATTGCTCATTGACGGAAGAACAGGAAAAATTCTAGAGGCAGAATGGGACGATTGATTACATATGGGCTGCTTGATATTCAAGCAGCCCATATTTTTTAGGCTCAACGCTCCATCTGTGATGAAATCATGTATAATGATATTGAAT
>CALKAN010000131.1 GCA_937983035.1 uncultured Paenibacillaceae bacterium
TTTCCATAAAGGATCCCCGAATCGATATAACCCTTGATGGACGCTGAAAGACATCTCGTAGCCGGCTTCTTGCAGCCACTGTTCCGTTTGATCATTGTAATGGCCGAATGGATAGCTGAAGCTGATTACTCGCTGCCCGGTTTCATGCTCGATCGTTTGTTTTGAGAGAAGCATATCGTTTTTCACCCGGTTGGCATAATCTTCATCGGACTCTTCGCTGCCATCTTCAAAAATCAGTTTCCCCGTCAAATAGGAGCGGCCTGTGGCTGGATGGATATGATGAGACGCATAAGAATGACTCTGAATCGAAATATGGCCTGAGTCGATCATCTCCCGCGCCTGTTCCCAATCGAAATGTTCATTCCATCCGGGCTTCTTCCCTCGGTAACTGACGATCACATAAATGCTCGCCTTCATGTCCAGTTCTTTCAAAATCGGAAAGGCATGCACATAATTATCTAAGTAGCCGTCATCGAACGTAATCAAAATCGGCTTTTCCGCCAATCCTCCTCCATGGCGTGCATACGCTGCTAATTCCTCTTCAAATATCGTTTCATACCCCGCGTCTTTAAGCGCTTCCATATGTTCGCGAAAACGATCAGATGCAATGACAGCAGTATTCGGCTTGCCGTTGTCATCGATTTTATGGTACATGAGCACCGGCATATGCGTCGTTTTCGGAACGCTTGGCTGCACAGCCGGCTCATCATCCGCTTCCTCTTGCCCGGCAGCTGCCGCGTGATGTTTTGATACAGGCTCTTTGTCGATCACGAATGGCCAACCCGATGAATCTTGCATGGATGGCAGCCACATGCTGATCAGCAATAAAATCACTTTCATTAGTGCTAAAAATGAATGACTAACCACTCTTCCTCTTCTCCCTTATAAATTGCTAATGTCAACTTTTTCTATTAAATATAAGAATATATTACCACAAAATCCCTAGAATAAATAGTATAAAAAATCCCATTTGTTTGAGTAAATGATTCTAGTAAAAAAATCATTCATAAAAACTTTAACGTCATTCTCGATGAACGAAAACATTATGTTTGCCATTTAGGAACGCCTCCAATTTTTTTATTTCAGAACATCATTGCAATTATATGAACTAAATAAAAAAAAGAGCACATTCCGTGCTCATCCATTCATTATGCCAGCTCATCCAAAAGCACCAGCTCACCGCTGTCAGCGCATACTCCGTAACGGCAATCCAATTTCCCGCACATGACATACTTTCCTTGCTTCGAGTCATAAACATATGCCGGGGTAAGTTCCAATTTGGGTCTGATTCGTTGAAATGCTTCCTCCCTGCTGATGGTAGGTTCATCTGGTTTGGCATAATGGTCGAACGCTGCTAACAGCCAAGATTGATCCAAATAGTTCACTACTTTGCCGCTGCCGGGATCAATAAATACTTTCATCTTTTGTTGATGCCAATGCTCAATTGCATCTTGCATCGACTTCAGTTCTGCGACAATATAAGCATCATTCCGATACATGCGTTTTAACCGCCATTTTCCGCTGTCGCTTGGAAACACTGTTCGCAAAAAATCTGTTATTTTTTGTGATACGGCAACTTGCTCGTTCTCCGAAATCGTCCATTCATCTGGATCGTAAACATAACTGAACGCTTGATCAGGCGACAGACGGATCCGATCCATATTCAAAGGCTGAGCTTCAAACTTTGCGTTTAGAGGCGCATCCCATTGCATCAGTTGATCGATGATTGCGCCTGGCTTGGCCGGCCATTCGAAAGGAATGATCGTTTGCTTGTCTTGCGCGACATAAATTTCTTCGAGCATATATACGATCTGCCATTTCTCTTCCTTTGACAATGGAAAATGAATCAGCTTGCATTGGCGGCTTGCAAGTTGCTCTATCTTCAGGTCAATGGCAAGATCGTATTCTTGTTCGGCGATCGCATCCGCAGCCGGAAAATTACCGTATGTTGAAAACAACACTAACCGTCCCGCTTCATCCATCTCCAGCTCGATCTGCCCGGAAGGAAACACCGGGATGTCCTTGCAGCTGGATTGGAATACAACACGATGCTCATGCTGATCCCATTCCTGCAATTTAAACTGCCGCTCGTATGTCAGATTTGTTTCCTGTTCCACCCATTGTACAATTTCTTCCAAGTTGTTCTTGTCAAATCGAATTTGATCGGCAAATGTTTTCCCTTCCACAAAAATGACGCTGTAAAAACGTCGGCTCTTGATACCAAATTCAACCACTGCTGTGCCCGGCGGGTTAATCTCATCTTCCAAACGTTGCTCAAGCCCTGGAGGAAGCCATTCCATCGATAACACTGGTTCTGCGCTGTCAAATGAACGTTCTAAATAAATATCTGCAGTCAGAAGGGTATATTGGTCTAAACCGAGTTTGTCTTTCGTGTATTGCACGAGTTTCAGCACTCTATTGTCCATGATTATCACCCAACATCATTTTACCACAATTTCGACTGTGAATGATATGCTGCAAAATAATTGATGCAATCAATTTGAATCAAATGACTGATCTGCTAGTCCCCCGGCAGGTCGTTGTCCCATTTGAACTTTTCTTCATTTATTTTGAACTGAAATTCAATAAAATCAGGTATTTCAAGCGATCATTGACATATTTGAAATGAACTTTCTATTATTTTGAACCATGATACAAAAAATTAAGAAACGATTTTCTAAGTTATGCAAAAACAGGGGCAAATCGCTGATATGATGGAATCCGAGTTCATTTTTTCTGAATCTAACTTCAAAAGCAGTTTAAAGTGGTTTTCTCGAAGTTTTAGAATGTTTTGAAATGAACGAACTTCATCCAACGTCAATGCGCATTGTTGCATCGCCGGTGCTCATTGAGCCTGTGCTTATTGATTCATGTCATGCTTGAAGCAATCCAATCTTCCGTCATCAAATCCTCCTGCTTAAAACTATGAGATCATTATCGTCTCGATCCCTCCATTGGAGTCAGATAACACCCAAAAAAGCATAAAAATGGAAAATCATTTCAAAAAATAGTTGATTATTTTAGATGGTCATATAAAATGAATAATTGAAAGCGTTTTCTATTGATCGGAATGCTGTTTTCGATCCAATGCTTTTTCAATCAAATTGCTAAAGGAGGCAACAATCAAAATGAAATAGTTTATGTATTGTGTGAGCATCATTCTTTTATTGGGATTGCTGTCAGGATGCACAAACAGCTTAAACAATGAATCAACCGCCAACCAAGCTCCAAACCATTCCGAATCTCGACCTGCCCAAACCGACGAAACTGCTGCAGAAGAGCCAGCTGAGGATGTCGCCAAAGAACCTGTTGAACTAACGATCTGGTTTACATCAAGCGTGCCGCAAAGCGATGAAGCGTTTGATGAAATGTACCGTAACCTGATTGAAGCAAAATTTCCTCATATTACGCTTCATTTCCTCCCATACAACAGTGAAAATACGTTTCAAAATCTCATCGTTACGAATCAGCCGATCGATTTGATCGTATCCTCCATTGGTCAGACAGCCGGCTTCGTTCTCGCTCATGATTTGCATTACGATATTTCAGAACTGATTAAACAACATGACTATGACTTATCTCTTGTCGAGCCGTCCACGATAGAAATTCAGCGGCAAATTTCCGGAGGCGGCATTTATGGACTGCCTATGTCTACAGATACGATGACGCTGTTTTATAACAGAGACCTGTTTGATTTATTCGGGGCAGCGTATCCTCCGGACGGTTTAACCTGGGAAGATACATACGAGATTATACAAAGGATGTCGCGAACCGAAGACGGCGTGCATTACTGGGGAATGGGAATATCTCCGAATCATGCGCTTCAGCTTGACCCGTTGTCTCCCCCGTTTATCGATGAACAGAATAAAGCGGCTTTCGAGAATGAAAGATACAAACGGGCTTTGGAAACCCTCGTTCAAATCTTTAACATCTCCGGCAATGAAGTCGATGCCAGCAACTGGAGTTACGGCACGCATTTATCGATGTTTCAGATCGAAAAAACGATGGCCATGCTGTTAGGCACGAGCGCTTTAGGCTATGCTTACTTTGGCGACAACGAAGATTTAAACTGGGACGTGGCTGCCTATCCCCGTTATGCGGATCAGCCGGATATCGGCCCTCAAACTTATCCAGTTTACTTTTACGTCAGTTCCATCAGCAAACATAAAGACGAGGCTTTCCAAGTCGCTGCTTACATTACGACGAAACAATTTCAAACACATCTGGCCGGCTATGGCGTGCTGCCGATTTCCAGCGATCCAACCGTCATGGATCATTACGGAAACTTGCTTCCATATATGGCGGATAAAAATATCGACGCTTTCTTGCCAAACACGTTCGCCCCGCCTTCATACAAAGGGGAGTTTCATTCGATCGGCGTATCCGCTTCCCAAGAAGCATTCCGCAAAGTCGTGCTGAAAGAAACAGACATCAACACGGCGCTGCGCGAAGCGGTCGAAATGGCAGAACAGCTTATAGCGGAACGATTAGGTTCGAACTAGCTTTGGTCATCCTCGCCCGATCCGTCGCATCAGTCATTTAAAGCATCCAAATTAAGGAGCACAGGGCGAGGAGGCTCCACGATCATTTTTCCAATCTTTACATCGACTTGATCCGCATCCACCCGCTTATAAATTTCGGCTTTGCTGTCTTCATAATGATCTTCTTGAATCAGTACTTCTACTCGATTTCGTTTAACATTCAACATGACCCATTCAAGAGAAAGCTCATTCATCATTTCATGCAGGACCTTCTCTGTTTCTTCCAGTTGTTTCAGCGAAAAATCAACAAGCTTGATTTCCAGCGGATACGATGCCATATTTCGCATAATTTCTTCTTGTGCAAGCGTCAGCGGCTCGGTCAACAGAAAAACAAAATTCCCGTTTTCATCGATATACGACCCTCCATAAATGTTTTCATCAATAAAATATTCCGCCCAATTGCGCAATCGCCGGTAATTTTCATGCTTTTCCGCTTCTAGTTTCATCTTCTCTTCTTGCGAAGCATGGACAGACTTTGTGCTTGCAACGGAAAGTGCTGCAGCATCGTCTTGGTCAATGGCTTCATAACGAGAAGGCATTTGGCTGTAAACGATTCCAAATAAACCGATGAGCATGATCAACACGGAAAATGCGATGATAGGTTGAACTTTCATCTCGATCCTCTTCTTTCGAATTCGTAATCTGTACTTTTAACGAATGTTTGTGAGCAAAAGTTAAAATTTC
>CALKAN010000132.1 GCA_937983035.1 uncultured Paenibacillaceae bacterium
ACCCGGTCGATGCTCGGCGTGAAGGCGCCGCTCTATTGCACGGGAATCGGAAAAGCGATGCTGGCCTATTTGCCCCGGGAAACGGTGGAAGCGGTCATTGCCAAAGGACTGAAAAAATATACGGAAAATACGATCGTCGAGCCGGAAGCTTTGTACCATGAGCTGGCCGCGATCCAAGCGAGAGGGTACTCGATTGACAATATGGAGCATGAGTTTGGCATCAAGTGCATCGGCATGCCGCTGCGCAATCACCGCGGACAAGTCGTTGCCGGGATCAGCATATCCGGGCCTTCGCTGAGGTTCAGCGACGATAAAATCCAGGTTTACGCTGAAAAGCTGCAAGCGGTCATTCATCAGATTGAAGAGAAACTGTAGCACTCGGCATCGCAAGACTATGAATGCATGGAAGATGGATGAAAAGTGATATATGTAAAATAGGAATGAAAGGCGGCTGCTTCTCTCATCGCATTTTTCATTTCCATTTTTTTCAGCAAAATCTTCATTTTTTTCTTAGTTCTGCTCAATCAGCCTGTGACAAACGCTTACAAATATGCTTTAATGAATGGGTAGGCAAGAAGAGGAACCCCATCATCTTGCAAATCGAATAGGGTTGAATTCAGCAGAATAGGTGATGAAGAAATGAGAAGAGTTTTGACCGTGTTATTCATTATTTTTGTCATGGCGCTGATGAGCGGATGCGGTCAGACGTATGTGGAAGAAGCTGATTCTGACGAGGTGGAAGAGGCGATCGTCGAAGAAGAGCCGGAGGAACCGGACGAATTAGAGGAAGAGCCGGAGCCGGAACCTGAGCCGGAACCGATCATTTATCCGCATACGCAGCCTTTGACCGGAATGGGGACAGAAGATCTGCTGGAAGCACGGCCGGTGATGGTATTGATCGAAAATTCCCCCGCCGCCCGCCCTCAGTCTGGCTTGGACGCTGCTGACATTGTGTATGAGGTGCTGGCAGAAGGTGAAATTACGAGATTTTTGGCCGTGTATCAAAGCGAATCGCCGGAAGTGATCGGGCCTGTTCGCAGCATTCGCCCCTACATGGTGGAGATCGGGGATGGGCTGGATGCGCTGATCGTTCACGCTGGATGGAGCCAGGAAGCGATGAACATGCTTGTCGAGCGAAAATTGCCGCATTTTGATGAAATATACGGCGACGGCGCATATTATTGGCGCAGCGATGAGCGAAAAGCCCCTCACAATTTGTATACGAGCATTGAATTGATCCGCAAAGGCGCGGACAACAAAGGATACCGCAAAAACTGGAATGACCCGAAATTGACGTTCGTTCCGCAGGGCGAGCAGCCGGACATCGAAGGGGATCAAGCTTCGCGCGTGCACATTAATTACATAAGCGGCTATTATGTTGATTATTTTTATAATGAAGAAACCGAGAACTACGAGCGGCATATGCTGGGCGATCCTCATATCGATCTGGAAAGCGAAAACGTCCTGACTGCAACAAATATTATTGTCGCCAAGACTGCGCATCGAATTGTCGACAATATCGGACGGCGCCACATTGACGTGACAGGCTCTGGAGAAGGGTACTTGTTTCAACAGGGAAAAGCGATGGAAATTACATGGCAGCACAAGAACGGCGTCATTCGCGTCATGAAAGACGGGAAGGAAATGCCGCTGTTGCCGGGGAAAACGTGGATTCATTTTATTCCTTTTAATTCACCGGTGGCTTATCAATGAGTTTGAGAGCATCAGCGTGATTGTTGTTTTGGAAGTGATCACATCGCGGCATGAAATCATATGATTTTTATTATTGAGCAAAAAATAAATCGGGCGTCTTGCATCGGCACTATCGCTGCCGGAAGACGCCTGATTTGTTGTTGTCCGCAAAATTGCGTTGTTGCTGCAAAATGCATTTGTTGTCCGCAGAATTGCGTTGTTGTCCATAGCGTTATTGCTGTAAATGCGTTGTTGACCGAATTG
>CALKAN010000133.1 GCA_937983035.1 uncultured Paenibacillaceae bacterium
AATTCGAAAAAGACCCGGATGTACCGATTCATGAAGAAGCTGGGCTTTTCGGATCTATCGCCCCATAGACGATATAAAGAAATCGAACGGATTTCCCGATTTGGCCAACAATGAGTGCATGCATTTGGCTTACTGCGCAAACTGCAATCAGCAATTGTACGCGGCAGTTTCAGAATTATCGCTGTAACAACAGCAATAAAGAGAGAGGAAAGCGAATGTTTCACTGGATTAAACGCTTGTTCTCAAAACCGAGCTGTGCTTTATGCGGCAAGCGCGCGCGAGATCCGATCCCATATCGCAACAGCCGCAATGAACCCGTTGTCGTATGCAGAATTTGCTCTGATTATGCCGAAAGGAGGGCTTACCGCAAAAGGTAAGCCGGTTCCAACCACCTGTTTAATGGTTGGAACTATTGGCTGGTTTTGTCCCAGCCTCTCTGCAACATAAAACGGCCTTTATCGCAATTCATGTGATAAAGGCCGTTTTAAAATTATTTTTAACTGCATGAGCATCAGCAATCTCCCGGTTTTCCAGCCGCTGCGGCTGTTCTAAAAGAGTTTCCGCAACCGCAAGTAACCGTCGCATTCGGATTATCGATCGTAAAACCTCCGCCCAATCCGGATTCTTTGTAATCGATCTCTACGCCGTACAAATATTTCATGCTTTCTTGATCTACAATCACTTTAATTCCTGAAACGGTTAACGTTTGATCTTCGTCCGTTTGTTCATCATCAAAGCTCAAACCGTACGAAAAACCGCTGCATCCTCCTTCGTTTACGGAGAGACGAAGGAACAAATTCGGATTGCCTTCCGCTTCAAGCATTTCTTTAATCATGTCGCTTGCAGCTTCACTGATGTGGATCATGATTCATGCCTCCTTTTCACACAAATGTTCACCAGATGCGCTTATTTTTATTATACAATTGATCTGTCTCATCCTCAAGACAGAAGATTGCTCAATTTTGAAGACAACCGTTCGCGCAATCAGAGCCGGGAAGGTTTTTCAGTTGCTCCCGTCAATGCGGAAGGTTTATAATAAGTATAAATATAAAAGGCCGCGATGATTCTGAGTTTCAAAATCAAATTCGGAATAATGTTAAGCGCCGCGCAACAAAGAGAAATGCATTCGGAGAGGAGCTGGATCAATGTGAATATCATTACACCTAGTCCCGGCAAGCAGATGGAAGCCATTGCGGAAAAAGTGAAAAATGGCATCCGGCTTTCCAAAGAGGACGGACTGTTTCTTTATGAATCCAATGACTTGCTTTCAATCGGCCAATTGGCTGATTATGTCAATCAACAAAAAAACGGCAAACATGTTTACTTTATTGAAAATATGACCCTGTATTTTACAAATGTATGCGAAGCAAGCTGCGCCTTCTGCGGATTCAAACGCAATCCCGGACAAGAAGGCGGCTATACATTAAGCCCGGAAGAAATGTTTGAATATGTGGACAAGCACATCCATCCGGGAATCAGAGAGTTTCACATTACCGGAGGACATAATCCAACCGTTCCGTTTCAATATTATGTTGATTCGATTCGAGCACTGAAGCAGCGCTACCCCGATGTGACGATAAAAGCATATACCGGCGCTGAAATACACTTTTTTTCCAAGATCAGCGGATTATCTTATGAAGAAGTGCTGAAAACGCTGAAGGATGCAGGACTGGGATCTCTGACCGGCGGCGGAGCTGAAATTTTATCAGAAAGATACCGAAAAAAAATGAGCGTGAATAAAGCGACAACCGACGAATGGCTGAACGTGCACCGCACCGCTCATCGATTAGGGCTGAAAACGCATGCCACGATGTTGTACGGCTCCATCGAAACGTTGGAAGAGCGCATCCAGCATATGATCTATTTGCGAGAACTGCAAGACGAATACAACGGTTTTCTTGTATTTATCCCGCTGGCAGTGCAGCCTAGAAATGTAAAAGCGGGAATCAAAAGAAGAACAACAGCATTTGACGATATCAAGACGATTGCGATCAGCCGTCTCATGCTGGATAATTTCCCGCACATTAAAGCATACTTTATCAACATAGGGACACAATTGACGCAAATGTCTCTTGCTTTTGGCGCATCAGACGTGCACGGCACATTAATTAAAGAAAGAATCAGCCATTCCGCGGGCGCCCTCACCCAAGAAGGACTGACAAAAGACGAGCTCGTTTGGCTCATTCAAGGCGCTGATCGCATCCCGGTCGAGCGAGACACGTTCTATAACATCATTAAAGTATATGACTGACAAGCTGTCTGAAATCATTCATCAACATCATTTCCAATATCAAGACAAGAAAGGGAATGCACATGACTTACACGATCGTCGCATTAGGAGGGGGTTACGGCGGGCTTACTGCGTTGAACCAGCTTCTGACTGACCTGCCGGACAACGTAAAACTTATTCTCGTAGATCGAATGCCGTATCAAGGCTTAAAAACTGAGTATTACGCTTTAGCTGCCGGAACTGTTGCAGAAGTCGACATACGTGTGCAATTTCCTGCGGATCCTCGCCTGGAAATCAGGCATGGCGAGGTCACAAGCATTCGCTTAAACGAAAAAAGAGTGATGATCGCTGATCAAGACCCGCTGGAATATGACATATTAATCATTGGGCTTGGCTGTTCTGACAAATATCATAATGTTCCCGGAGCTGCTCAGCATACGCTGGGCATTCAATCATTGCCTGCTGCCAGACAAACGTATACGGCGCTGAACAATATCGCTCCATATGGTCAAGTTTCCATTGTCGGCGGAGGTTTGAGCGGAGTTGAACTTGCTGCTGAATTAAGAGAGGCTCGTCCTGACCTGAATATACGCATCATAGACCGCGGTGCCAGCGTCCTCTCTTATACGCCGGCAAGGCTGCAAAAATTTGTCCGCGATTGGTTTGAAAGACATGATGTCGCCATCGTATCCAATTCGTCGGTAACAAAAATCGAACCCGGCATCATTTATACGGAAAATGACGAATTCGTTTCCGACGAGATCGTATGGACGGCTGGCGTTCAGCCGAATCCGATCGTTCAACAGCTTGATCTGGCAAAGGACAACTCAGGACGAATCCTGCTCAATTCATTTCACCAAATTCCGCAGCATCCGGATGTATACGTCGTTGGAGACTGCGCGAGTTTGCCGTTTCCGCCGAGCGCGCATTTAGCGGAAGAGCAAGGCAAGCAAATTGCCGCTGTCATTTCGGCGAATCTGAAAGGAGAAACACCGACGCTTGGCCCAATTAAATTAAAGGGCGTGCTCGGTTCACTTGGAAAGAAATCCGGATTTGGCGTCATGGGCAAAAGAACCGTAATGCTCGGGCGCGTGCCGAGACTGCTGAAGAGCGGCGTGCTGTGGATCGTCAAGCATCAAAGCTGATTAGAGATGCTGGCCATTTCCATTTTGCCGATATTGTATTATAATAGAGGTATGAAGAAAGGAGTTGAGTGAGATTGACCGAACAAACACAATCCCAATACGATCAAGTATTGGAAGTATTAGATAAGCTTCGCCCGTTCTTGCAAAGAGACGGAGGCGACTGCGAATTGGTTGATGTGGAAGACGGCGTAGTCAAGTTGAAGCTGGTTGGCGCCTGCGGCAGCTGCCCAAGCTCAACGATCACTCTGAAGGCAGGCATTGAGCGTGCCTTGATGGAGGAAGTTGAAGGAATTCGCGAAGTAGAGCAAGTATTCTAAGCCAACTTCGCTTCGAACTCATTGAAGACCCCGTTTCACCGATGCAACGGGGTCTTTCTTATTTCTTCTTTCGTTCCAATGGAAGTGGACGAATGGGATCCAGCGCTCCGCTGACTTCAATGATGCTGCCTGTAATATAATCGGATGCCGGCTCGCACAAAAATGCGATCACCCGAGCGACGTCTTCGCCGGAACCCGGCCTGCCGCGAGGCGATTCTGCATCAATCAGGCCGGTAACATCAGCAATATCCCGCTCTTTGTTTTCACCGCGAATATCGCCGGGACAAATCATGTTAACCGTGATGCCGTGCTCGGCTTCCTCCATGGCCAGCGTTTTTGTAAACGATGCCAATCCTACTTTGGCGGCAGCGTACACGGAACGATGCGGCCACCCTCTCGCTTCCCCAGCATGGGCAAATCCGAAATGAATAATCCGTCCCCAGCCTCTTTTTCTCATCCACGGCAAAGCAAGATGATCCAAAGCCATGGGAGCGATTAAGTTCCCTTCCAACAGATGCTCGATTTGTTCTGGCTTGTAATCGGCAAAATCAATCCGTTCTCGAATAAAAGGCCCCGCATTATTGACTAAAATATCGACGCCTCCAAAATGCGAAGCAGCCTCTTCCATCAACTGTTCACGCTGCTTCGGTTCCGTAATGTCGGCTTGAAGCGCAACAGCTGTTCCGCCGCTTTTGCGGATTTCCTCCGCCAGTTCATGAGCTTCGCGTTCGCTGTGAACATAATTAATGACGACTTTGCAGCCTTTGGCAGCCAAGGCCTGCACCGCTTTTTTGCCAAGGCCTCTGGCGCTGCCCGTCACTAGGGCTGTCTTTTCCCTCAAATCCATGGCATCCTCCCGGTTCCCGCTGCTAATTGATTCATTTCATCCATGAACGTTTGCATAGAGCGGCACACCATTTCAAATCCAATATTTAACAGAGCCAGATTTTTCTCAATATCTTCAATGCGAATGCGTGCAGGCAAAGATTTCACCAATGCTTCCATGTCATCTTGCAGGTCGATGTTGATGACATGAACTTCCAAGTTTCGTTGATGCCGCAAAATTTGCATCGGCTCTTCAAATGTTTTCTTCCATTTGTACAATTTGCTCTGGATGTCTGGATAAGCCTTCTGATGATGCATGTTTCGCAAAACCGTATAGTAAGAAAATCGGGGCTTCACTTTTTCAGTTTCCAAGCGAAGGGCTTTATTCATGAAATGACCGAGTTTATCCAGAGTGGAAAAGACGCGTATGAGCGCATTTTTATAAAAATATACTTGCAAACGATAATCTTTCTTCTCTTTTTGATTCATGTTGTCCTTGAATCGCCGAGTAATATCGTCTGCAAGCTCTGTCGTGATGTATAAGCTTTGCTCAAGCTCATACAATGCTACGATTAACCCTTCAGCCATCAAATCCAGTTTATAGATGATGTCATCATCGCGTTTTTCGAATCGAATCAAATGTTTCCGAAACTGATCTAAACTTTTCACTGCTTCCACAAACAATTCATTTTTCTGTTCACGGTCAAAATTAAAAAGCTTCAACAACATATGATTGCTCCCAAATCATATCGATTTATCCGCAGGTCTTGTTCTCCATTGCCATGACAATGCACACAAGTAGCACAGTATTCCAAACAAGGCCGCGACCAGCACCGTATGAAGAAGGCTGGACAGCAAAAAGCCCAAGTCTGAAGTCAGCGACAAAGCAACGAGACCTCCGCTTATAATTTGCGCCAGTATTAAAACAAGCGAGGCATATGCGCTGAACCGAATCTCTTTAACTGTACCATAATCGCGCAGCGCAATCCATGACATTCCTGCTACGACGAGCAAAAGCAGCACAGAGCCGATTCTGTGAATGAATGCTATGGCTACGGCGGTGTTAGACAGATCTGGGATTAATGCGCCGTTGCACAGCGGCCAGCCAACGCATCCTGAAGTGGACTCTGTATGCCGAATTAAAGCGCCTGTGTATACGATATACAAGCAGAACAATGTCGTGACATATACAAAACCTCTAAATTGCGCTCGAATCCGTACGTCAGTATTGATGACATTCAATTGCCAGCTCTGTTCTTTCGGATCTTTATCAACGTCCCTCAACACGAACGCAAGCAGCAAGGAAGAAGCAAACGCGATCAATGAAAAACCAAAATGAGTAGCCATGACAAAATCATTTTGGCTCCACATGACGGCTGC
The DNA here is from genome assembly GCA_937983035.1 of uncultured Paenibacillaceae bacterium. Lineage (GTDB taxonomy): Bacteria > Bacillota > Bacilli > Paenibacillales > CALAME01 > CALKAN01. The sequence goes on from CALKAN010000133.1 coordinate 5,898, forward strand.
TGCGCCCAACCATGCTTGAAAGAATGTAAACAATAAAGTTACTGCAGAGAAAAAACGAGCGTCTTTGCGATTTTTTAATTTCGTCCACACTAAAATCGTAATGACAAGCACCATCAATCCTACGATGCCGCTGACAAACCTGTGGCTGTATTCAATCATCGATTCTATCGTATAAGCCGGCACAAATTTCCCGTTGCACAGCGGCCAGTCCGTCCCGCAGCCAGCTCCAGAATCTGTTTTTGTCACTAAAGCTCCGCCCGTGAGAACGAACAACATGCCGATCATCGTCCACAAGGATAAATGCCGCATGAATTTATACATATTCGTACCCCTCTTCGTTGATAGTTCGTCCATGCATCTTCAATTATTATAGCTTGAAAACAACTGCGATGCCACGACAGAGTTGTTACAATTTGAGTAATCTCGCCCAAACAAAGAAAAAAAGCCCCTAAGCAGGGGCACTGAGCATCACCATCTAAACGCATTTCAATCTATTCAGGACCATTTTCGCCTTGAATGAAATTAAAAAATATGTTCTTCAGCCCGTTTTCCGCAGCTCGCCAAATTGGACACGCATGCCTGCAAGCTCAGCATTTTCAAAACTTCAGTTTCGAAAGAGCTCTGCGAACAGGCCCCGGCAGCGCTTCGATGTCTTCCTGCGGCACAGCTTTCCACTTTACGGCTGCAATGCCGTACACGGCGGATACAACAGCACCGATTAAAGCAGCCTGAACGAAGTAGTCCAATTTAGCGATTCCAGTGCGGATCCAAGGATTAATTCCAAACTCCGCCAACAGACCCGCCGCAGCGGCCGCAGCGGCCGTCCAAACGAGCGCTTGCCAATGATCGTGCAGCAATTGAAATGGAATATATCGTTTGATTGTTCTCACGTTCAATATAAAGATGAAGCAAAAACAGAAAATGGTTGCTGCAATGATTCCGTAGATGCCAAACCAGATGGACAACGCCCAGCTGCAAACGAGCTTGCCCGCCAAGCCGGCAAAAACATGCGTCATCGGCTCTTTCGTATGTCCCATCCCCATCAATATCGAAGCGGATATCATCATTAAGATTTGAAAGATCGAACCGAAGACCATAAGCACGATCATCCCCGTTCCTTCCGTATCCGGGAATAAAAGCCCGTTTACCGGCCGGGCGCCGATCATCAACATCAAAACAAGCGGCAGTCCTGCGATCATCGACAACCGCAGCGCCTGCGACGCTTTGCTGCTCACTTCTGCGATGTCTTTGCGGGCATATGCGGAAGAGACAATCGGCAAGATCGAAGTGCTGAGCGCAATGGCCAAAATGGGTGGAATCCCTGCCAGCGACTGCGCTTTTGCGCCAAGGAGCCCGACGGTTTCTTTGGCCGCAGTCTGACCAATTTGGCTTTGAAGAAGCGGAACGGTGATCGTCGAATCAATCACGTTTAATGCAGGCACGGCCATCGATATGAAGACGATCGGAATCGACAGCTTAAATATCATTTGATAAATTTTTTTGTAAGTCAAACCGCTGTCTTTCAACGTCAGCATCGGTGCGCTGCCTCTAAGCCGGCGCAACCGATAGGAATAATAAATCATCACCGACAATGCTGCGATGCTGCCCGTAACCGCTCCGAATGAGGCGCCTGCCGCGCCCCATTCCGCTGACTGGCCCATCCTCATCAATAGATAGGCCAATCCAATCGCCGTGATCACGCGGACGAATTGCTCCGCAATTTGCGACAGTCCGCCCGCTTTCATCATTTGTCTGCCTTGAAAATACCCTCTCATGATCGCAATTAATGGAAACAGCAGCAAGGCCGGCGCAATCGCTCGAACGGAAAGAGCCGCTTCTTCGATTTCACTGAGTCTGGCATACAATGGTGCTGCAGCGAAAAGAAGAACGGCCATCAGCACCCCGGCAGTGAGCGCAAAACGAACCGCCGCTTTGTAAATCAGCATCGCTTCGGCTTCCTGGTTCAAGGCAAGACGTTCAGAAACCATTTTGCTCAACGTGCTCGGGATGCCGGCGGTCGCAATGATGAGCAGAAGCATGTAAATGTTGTTAGCCAACGTATAGGCGGCCATTCCTTCTTCCCCGATCAAATATAAAAGCGGCGCTCGCAGCAGCATGCCCAAAAATCGGGCGACAAACGCCGCCAATGCTAATATGAGCGTGCCTTTAATCAGGGAATCTCTTAATGCTTTCTCACTCATTGCTGTTTAGCAAATAGGACTTGATCAGATGAGCGACCCCGTCCTCTTCATTCGTCAAAGTCATTCGTTTTGCCGCCTTTTTGACTTCCTCCTGTGCGTTGCCCATCGCAACTCCTAAGCCAACTTGCTGGATCATGGCCAGATCATTCAAGCTGTCACCGGCTGCGGCTACTTCATCCATGCTGATCCCGATCGTTTCGCATATTTCTTTCAGTCCGCTCGCTTTGCTGATTCCTTTCGGATTCAATTCAATATTGTCAGGATGCGAGTTCGTAATCTCGAACAAGTCCCACTCTTGCACGGTTTCTTTAATGTGCTGGAGCTTGTCTTTTTCCTCGGTATAAAATCCAAACTTCAGCCAGTTGAAATGCTCGCTGTTTTCTTCCCAATCATCTTTTCTGAACAAGCCTTCCACGGCATATCCCCAGTACCAAGAATCATGCTGCAGCGCAAGCTGACGCAACTGTTGAATGACTGAAGCATCAATCAAATGCCGGCTCAGCAGTTCATGCGGTCTTCTCCAAACTTCACTCCCGTTGCAAGTGATGATCGGTGTATCTAACCCTAAATCTTCCACGTAGTCAATGACGTTTTGAATGCCTCTGCCAGTAGCGAAGCTGACGATCATGCCAGCATCTGCTGCTTTTTTAATCCACTTGCGATTATTTTCTGAAATTTCCTGGCGCTTGTTCAACACCGTTCCATCCATGTCTAATGCCAGCATGCGATAACGTATATTCGACAAGCTTGTCACGCTCCTTCTGTGATCATGCAGTGCCTGTTTCACTGCGGACGTCTGGCTGCTCCTCCATATATTGCTGATGCCACAAACCGAAAATGTAAATGACCCACAACATGCGGGAATAATCGCCTTGCCCATTGCGATGGCGCTGAAACATGCGGTCTACAGCTTCCATATTAAAAATATGCTTAATGCCGCTGCCTTTCAGTTCTTCTTGGATGATTTCTCCCCGTTTTGTTTTCAGCCAGTCTCTCAATGGAACCGGGAAACCGAGTTTCGGCCTGTTCAGTATAAAATCAGGGATGATCCCTTCCATCGCTTTTCGAAACACAAACTTTGTCGTCCCTCCCGCAATGCGGTACTCAGCCGGAATTTTACTCGCCAATTCAAACATCTCTTTGTCTAGAAACGGAGTGCGCACTTCCAATGAATGAGCCATCGTCATCTTGTCGGCTTTCATCAGAATGTCTCCGGGCAGCCATAAGTTTAAATCCACATATTGCATGCGCGAAACAGGATCCAAATGCGATGTTTTTTCATACAATTCCGACGTGATTTCAAACGGCTTGCGATAATGAGCCAGCCGTTCCGGTCGCTGCAAGATCAGCGCCTTCATCTCTTCGCTGAAAATTTTTGCATTGCCCAAAAATCGCTGCTCGAGCGGCGTCGTTCCCCGCAAAATATAATTTCTTCCCGGCAATCGTTCAGGCATCACTTTCGCTGCTGAACGAAGCAGCTGCTTGATCGGAGCCGGAATATATTCAAACGGCCGCAGCGCCGTCGGCTCGCGATAGATTAAATACCCCCCGAACAATTCATCCGCGCCTTCGCCGGACAGCACAATCGAGACGTGTTCTTTGGCAAGCTGCGACAAGTGGTAAAGCGCAATGGCTGAAGGATCGGCCACAGGATCTTCCTGGTGCCATACAGCTTTTGCCAAGGAAGCAAAATAGGCTTCTTCACTGATGACTCTGTCATAATGTTCCGTGCCGATTACGGCGGCAGTCTCTTTCGCAATTTCCGTCTCATTGCGCGCTCCTTCAAAACCGACGGAAAACGACTTTGTCGGCTCGAAAAGCCGCATATGGGAGGCGATTGACGTCGAATCAATGCCGCTGGACAAAAAGCAGCCTCGCTGCAAATCCGTTTGGATATGCAATTTCACGGATTCTTTCAACTTCTCGCGAATTTTCTCCACATATTGTTCCAATGGCAGTTCAACAGGTTCGAACATCGGGTCCCAATACCGCCTGATTTCCATTCTTCCCATCGAGGACAATGTAATCGTGTGGGCGGGAGGCAGTTTCGATATGCCTTCAAACATCGTCATCGGCTCAGGCACATATTGGAATGTCAAATAATTCAGCAGCGAGTCTTCATTGATCCGCTTCTCCACGCCCTCCGCTTGAATCAAGCCTTTAATCTCCGAAGCAAAAATAAATCGTTTGTTTTGATCCATATAATAAAACGGCTTGATGCCAAAATAATCTCTGGCACCGAAAAGCACGCGCTGTCTGGCATCCCATATCGCAAAACTGAACATCCCCCGCAAATGCTTTACGCAATCTTCTCCATCCTCTTCATACAGATGGATAATGACTTCTGCATCAGATTCCGTTTTAAACTGGTGGCCTCGATTCATCAAATCAGCGCGCAGCGCTTGATGATTGTAAATCGCTCCGTCAAAGACGATCGCAATTTGGCCGTCTTCATTCGTCAAAGGCCGGCTTTGTTCGATCTGTTGATGGCCGGACAATTTTCTAAAGCCGAGACCAATGCCGGGGGCTGTCCAATAGCCGGCGTGATCCGGCCCTCTATGTATCATGGCGTCAGTCATCTTCTTCAATGCTTCCATCGCTGGTTCTTCTTCGCTGAAATTCATAATACCGGCAATTGCGCACATGCTCGAAAGTCCTTTCTTTTACTGGTATGGTTCCTTATGTCAATCTATAGTCCATAGTATACCATAACCTTTCCATACAAAAATAGTGCCCACAGCCTTACTTGCGTTCAGTAAAGTTATGGGCACTTGACAATTAATCAAAGCCGATATGCTCAGCGTATGATTCAAAAATTTTCGCTGCAATGGGCGCAGCCCCCCAAGCTCCATAGCCTCCTTCCGGCACAACGACGGCGACGGCAAGTTTCGGCTTATCGGCAGGCGCATATGCGATTACGACAGCATTGTCCACGGTATCGCCGCCCCACACTTGCTGCGTGGAAGTGCCTGTCTTGGCAGCGATGCGCACCGGCAATTCTTCCAGCTTTTTGCCGATTCCGATTTCGATCGGATATCTCGCGTCAATCCATACTTGTTCCATGGCGCGATGGATCAAATCCCACCATTCCTCTTTAAACTCGGCTTCGTTCAATACTTCGGGCTCAAATGAGCGAATTAATTCCCCTTGATAGTTGCGAATTTCCTTCACAAACTGCGGTTTCATCCGCTTTCCTTTGTTCGCCAGCATGGCAGAAAATTGCGCCAGCTGCAGCGGCGTATATTTTCCCATCTGTCCCCAAGATGCAAACACGAGCGAAGCTTGCACGCTTCCCGCAGCTTCGATGTTCAAATAATCTTTAATTCCGCGAGATTCCATCGGCAGCCCGCTCCCTGTGCGCACTCCCAAACCGAACTGCTCCATGTATGCATCCCACACATCAATTGCTTGTCTGCCGTATTTCTCATACAGCGGATTGCCGACCATCGCAGCCATATACGTGTTGGAAGATCTCACAAGCGCTTCATAAGCGTTAATCGAACCGTTAAATCGAGAACTGGCGTTGCGAATCGTGCTGTTGTCTCTCCCGAAAGTATACGACCCCGTGTCGTAATACGTATCTTCCGGCGTAATCAGTCCTTCCTTCAGTCCGATCAAAATGGTCAGCGGCTTAATCGTCGATCCGAGATAAACTAATGACGTTGGATGTTTCGCCCGTTCTTCGTAAGTGTCATAATTCGGGTACGCTTCACTGATCGTGCCGTTGACCGTGTAATATTGATTCTTTTGCCAATCTTCGGCGCTGATCGATCCGCCGCGCCACACATTCGGATCATAATCTGGAATGCTGGCCATCGCAACGACGTTCCCCGTGTCAACTTCCATCGCCACCGCATAACCTGTCGTCGCATTTACTCCTTTACTGTTAATGCGAACATAATCCGGATGCGTCCGAAGCACTTCCAAATGTTCGCGAATCGCATTTTCCGCAGCTTCCTGCACATTCGTATCTATCGTTAAATACAGGTCGTCGCCTTTTACCGGCGGCACCATGCTTACATTGCCGATGATCCGTCCGGAAGCGCTGACCGGATATGTCTTGTAGCCGTTCTTGCCTCGCAGCACTTCCTGGTACATAAATTCCAATCCATCGTATCCGACCGCTTCAGATTGCAAATATTGGCTGGCCCGCTCCGGATCGTTGTAATAGCTTAAATGCCCTTGCAAATTCTCGACGGAACGAAATTGCCTCAAATAACCGACCAACTGCACGGCATAACCGTTCGGATCATAGTTTCGGATGCTCTCCTCCAATATTTCCAGCATGGAGTATTTATCCTTGTTTTCAAGAAAATAAGCGACCTCTGCATCGGAAAGATCCGTTTTAATCCGCCTTGGCATGTAAGAGTAGTGCGTGCGATGATCCAAATCCATCAATTGAATGATCCGATCGGCATCCATCGGATTTTCTCGGTATTCATCTGTTCCTAAATTGTAAAACACTTCCGCCAATTCATGCGCCAGCTCTTCCGCTGCTTGCCTCGTCGTCCCCGGCTGAATTTGAAAATACAGCGATTGCGTCGATGTGGAAATGGCGATCACATGACCGTTTCTGTCATAAATGTTGCCTCGAATGGGAGGGATCGACGTCGTTTTTGTCGAGCTGGATACTTTGGCTGCCTGAAGCTCCTCACTGTGAACGAATTGCAAGATCGCCAATCGGACGATCAAAATGGAAAACAAAATAAATATCGTAAAAAAGAACAAATTGAGCCGAAAAGCGAATTGTCTTCGACTGGCAACTTCTCTTTTGCGCGCTTCGTTCATGCTCCCCCTCCTTTTCGATTCACGCTTTGATGATTCATGTCACTAAGCGGAATTGTGCTTCGCTGCATTTTGCTTCGCCTGTTCGATGTATGCTTTGATGATTTCATTTTTAGTCACGGTAATGCTCGCTCCGCGAATGGTGATCACGACCGATTCAGAATCGTCTGAACCTTCGAGCTTAATATTTTTGGACGTGATGACAAAGGAGCCGTCAGGGCGCTGTTCGTATACCGCTGACTCTGTCTCTCTCTCCATCATCTCATTCCACTCATTGACCGTAAATTCCTTGATCATTTGGCTTACTTCGCGCAGTTCTTCTGAGTATTGCAAGCCATAATAAACGAGCGCTAAAATGATCACCGCAGCGATCAACCATTTAAATACCGTTTTAAGCACATTAATAATGACAATCGCAGCAACCACTGCCAATAAAATAATGAGCCATCGCTCTTGGACAAACGCCAGCAATGATTCCATCCAAATTTCCATCTTAACCCCCTGTATATGCCCGATGCGTCCCGGCGTTAGCATAATCCTGCCGTTCCGAGCGTACAAGTATTGTTAGTGACTCCTATTATCATGCTTCAGGAAGGTGACCTCTCAATGAGAACAGCAATCTGGCTTTACTTGTTCATATTCATCGCCTTTTTCGATCTGCACGCACAGTATCCGATCCTGACCCCATTCGCCATATCGCTCGGTGCTGCGCCGTCATTCATCGGGTTAATTATGGGAATGTATTCGATCACGCACATTCCAGGAAACTTGATTGCCGGATACGGCGTTGATCGATACGGAAGCAAATATTTTATTGCTTTCAGCTTAATTATAGCTGGTTTCCTGCTGCTAGTACAATCATATGTTACAGAACCGTGGCAGCTGTTAGTGATTCGTTCCATCAGCGGATTCATTCTTGCCTTCCTGTCTCCAGCTTGCTTGTCGCTGTTGTCAAAAATCGCGCGTACCCATACGGAACAAAGCAAATATATGACATATAACGGCATCATACATACGGTCGCTTCCATCTTATCCCCGGCAGCCGGCGCGGTGTTGGTCGCCAAGATCGGTTTTAATTCCGCTTTCTACTCCTTAGGGTGGATTCTCATCGTCACAGGAACTGCCGCGCTGTTTTTCTTGCATGAAAAGAAACATTTGACAAATAAAACAGAAACGCTCATGGTTCAATCGTTGCATGCCGACAGCGATTCACAAAGCGTGCCGTGGTCTTTTTTTGGTTTGCCGCTTGCGCTTTCATGCTCCCAAGGCATCCTGTTCTTCGAAATTCCGTTGATGCAGCACTTGCCGAACGCGATCATGACGACAGGCATTATGTTTTCCGTCATCAGCATCGGATCGCTCGTGACGCTCAGCATGATGTTTCTGAACCGGGTGCCGCCAATTTACCGCATTGCTTCCGGCTCGCTTTTGCTCGCCGTCTCATTCTTCGGCATGGCGATCGAATGGCCGATCCCGCTGATGGTTTCATTGTTTATGATCGGGGTTGCCAAAGGAGGCATATATCCTGCACTTGCCGCATATCTTGCAGCCATTGCTCCTTCCAATCGCTACGGCAGAACGTTCGCCATCCTGTCGATCACCTATTCTCTCGGCGCCTTCGCAGGCCCCGTATTGGCGGGTGAAATTCGCGATATATGGTCGCCTTACATCGCTGCCTTCGCCGTGCTCATGCTGGCGTTAGCGTTCATGCCGTCAAACAGAACGCCAAACCCCGTCCCAAGCGAACACTTGCATTAAAAAAATACTATGCGGCTTCTCCCCGCATAGTATTGCGTCTTTTACAAACCGATCCATGATGCAAGCAAGTTCGTCAATGCTCCGTCCGTATCCGCGATCATCACAATAAAGTGAATCATCAAATATTGCACGGAAAAAATAAACGACTTTCTTGCCCACTGTTCATCCTTGTCTGTCCATAGTCCAGAAATAGCATGAAACAGCCACCAAATTTCTAAAAACAGCATCGCAATCAAGTAAATCATACCGACATAATCATATGCATATAGTAATATCGTGGCAGGAATCAATAGAGCGATGTACGGGATCATTTGCAGCTTCGTGCGCTTAATCCCTTTGACTACTGGGAGCAGCGGATAACCGGCATTGCGGTAATCATTGATCCTGCGAATGCCCAAAGACCAGAAATGAGGAGGCTGCCATAAAAATAAAATAGCAAATAAAGCCCATGCTCCAATATCAAACGAATTTACGGCGCAATAACCGATCAGCGGAGGCATCGCGCCTGAAAATCCGCCGACGGAAGTGCTCCAAGTCGATGTGCGCTTCAGCCACATCGTATACACGACAACATAAACGAACATGCCGATGATGCCGAGCACGAACGTAAGAACATTCAATTTAAACAGCAATACAGCCAGTCCGACAATGCCGAGCGATATGCCGTACCACAGCACGATGTGAGGAGCAATTTTGCCTGCTGGAAGCACGCGTCCCTTCGTGCGTTCCATCTTGCGATCCAAATCTCGATCCCAATAATTGTTCAGCACGCAAGACGAAGCCATCACCAGCGCTGTGCCGATTAACACGTATGCGAGCAAACTCCATTCAATATTCCAACCGGATGCAAGCCAAAAACCGCCGAAAGCTGCCAGCAGATTAGAACGTATGATGCCGGGCTTAGTCAGTTGAATAAAATCTCTGATCGTCGCCTTTTCAGCCGTGCTTGCTTTCTTTGCTGAAACAGCCGCATCAGAAGCAGCATTGCTTGCCGGTTTAATCTCTAATGATTTGTTCACTTCAGGCAGATCCCCCTTAATAATTCAAAAAAACGCTACCTTCAATGATAACAACCGTTGCGCCATTTTACAACTTTTCGCGGGCTATTTCAAAATATTGTCGATTCTGCCTTGTGAAAAAAGGAGGTGAATGCGTTTGGCCGTCATCAAAGCGACAGAAGAAGATGTGAGAACCCTTGCAAGATTAATGCGTGCCGAAGCCGAAGAAGACGGAAAACTGGGCATGCTGATGGTCGGCAATGTCGGGATCAATCGAATTATCGGAAACTGCATGGATTTTGTCGGCATCCGCACCGTCAACCAGATGGTCTTTCAAAGCCCAGGCGGATTCGAGGCGGTGCAAAAAAGCTATTTCTATCAAAGAGCGCGAGAGAGGGATATTCGTCTGGCAAGAAGAGTCATTCGCGGAGAGCGCCAGCATCCGGCATCAAATGCTCTGTGGTTTTTCCGGCCTGAAGGGGGGTGTCAATGGTATGGACAGTATAATACCGGCCGATACAAAGCTCACTGTTTTTTTGCACCGACTTATGAAAACTGTCCAAATGTGTTTTAAGCTGCATTGATCATTTGATTAGGTTCGCATTATGAAGCAAAGGAGTGTTAATATGACATCCTACACAGCGTATGATCAAAACTGGTTTTACGATCCGCAATACTTAAGAGGGATAGGGCCGCAGCAAGAAGGATACGGTTATCCGATGCAAATCGATCAAACCGGAATGGTTTCCGCTCAAGCGGCTCCCTATCCGCCCATGCCCAGCGGCGCGCAAATCCCGGTGCAGCCCGGCATTCCTGTGACGCCCGGCACATTGCCGATGGAACAGTCTTATATCGAAAACATCCTGCGCTTGAACTTGGGCAAAAAAGCGACCATCTACATGACATTCGAAGGAAACCGCGAATGGAATGCCAAAATATTTACCGGCATCTTAGAAGCAGCCGGCAGGGATCACATCATTATCAGCGACCAAGATACAGGAAAGAGATATTTGCTCCTCATGGTCAATTTAGATTACATTACGTTCGATGAACAATTGAATTATTCTTATCCGTTTCAATCGGGCTTCGGCCAAGGCGCATCAGCCCGATAAGCGAGAAAGAAAATCAGCGCGAAAGCTTCCCGGTGATATGCTCCCCTCAAAGTAGACACCTGAAATAACAAAAATCAGGACACTACTTATGAGGGGAGCTTTTTATTGCTTCGGCAACGATGAAAATCTCCATATATGCAAGCGGTCGGCGCCACCTTTTATGCATGCATTAATTTCCCGCCATAACGGCATACTACCACTGATGCGCACTTGTTTCCATGCGTGAAACTGTTCTTCTTCCATTCCATCCCAAATCTCAACAAACAAGCCTGGCTGATCCGTCCCTTCATACACTTTCGCAGCAGGAAATGTTTGCATTAATTCAGCCGCTTTGTTTAAATAAATTGCTCTTTTAGCTTCGATTATTTTATACTCAACAAATACGATGCTCAATCGCTTGGCCTCCTTCATATGATGTAACAGCAGCATGAAATCATGATCATGCGTCGAAATGATTCGCGGCAGGTGACAAGACTCAGCTCACCCTTACGCCATATACATTATCAAAATTGAAATGGTTTCAAAACAGATAAACCAATCTTACCATTTTTCTGGGGGAGATGACTTGGATACTGGCACACATTTGTTATACGGCTTAAGCTTGGCAGGCCTGGCCCATATCGATCCGGCAGTTTCCGGAGATCCGTCAACTGCCGTTGCCGTTCTCATCGGCACTTTGGCAGGTCAACAAGCGCCTGATTTCGATCAAATTTTAAGAGTAAGAGGAAATGCCGCATATATTCGCAATCATCGGGGTGCATCTCACTCTATTCCTGCCGTATTGTTATGGACGGCGGGCATTACCGGCAGCCTCATGCTTTTTTTTGACAATTTGCCGTGGCTCCATGTCGGTTTATGGGTTTTTATCGCCATCGCTTTGCATGTATTTACCGATTTGTTCAACACATACGGCACCCAGGCGCTAAGACCATTCAGCGATAAATGGATTTCATGGAATATCATCCATATTTTTGACCCGACGATTTTTGCTTTGCAAGCTGCAGGCATTATTTTATGGGCTGTGCAAGCCGCGCCGCCGCAGCACATTTTCATCGTTGTCTACAGTTTGCTCTTTCTATATTATTTATGGCGAACCATCATCCACAACGATTTAGAGAAAAAACTGAAAGAAATCGATCCTGATTATAAAGAAGGGAATCGTTACACGCTCATCCCGACAGTGGCGCTCAATGTTTGGAATGTGGTTAAACAGCTCCATACAGGCGACTATGTCACCGGAGAACTTCGAAACGGAAAGCTGAGATGGATGGAAAAAGTGAAAAAAATCGAACATCCGGCCGTGGAAGCTTCTAAGAAAAGCAATGACATTCAAGCCTTGTTGTATTTCAGCCCGTACACTGCCGCTGAATTGCACCAACATCCTTGGGGCTACGAAGTGCATTGGTTCGACGTCAGGTACCGTCACCGCAAACAATATCCGTTTATCGGGGTAGTCATCCTCGATCGAAACTTGGAGATCAAAACTTCTTATGTCGGCTGGCTCAGCTCAGACAAATTAGAAAAGAAATTAAGCCCCCATATCCGCACATAATGAATGGCTCAAGGAAAAGATCCTTGAGCCATCCTGTTGTTCTTGGTATTATTGTTGCATACCTGAAAGGGTTTGTTGCGCAATTTGCACAAGACGGCGAGTGATATGGCCGCCGATCGCACCCGTATCTCTCGTAGCCATGTAACCGTAATAACCGTCTTGCGGAATTTGAATGCCCAGCTCTTGGGCAACTTCATATTTCAACTGATCCAATGCTTGAGCAGCTTGCGGCACGACTAATTGGTTGCTGCTGCGAGATTGTCCTCTAGCCATTGAGCAAAACTCCTTTCGAATACCATCATAGTGCAAGCTTGCTTCCTTAGTATGCATCCGAAAGGAATTTATATTCGTTTTCTCAATTTTTTTTCCATCAAAACTGCTGTTTTTCGCATCAAATCCTGCGCTCATTTTTTTATCTTCCAGGAGGTCTTAAATCATGAGCAAATCATTGTCTTTATTATTCTCTATTACAGCAACTCTCATCTTAATCGGCGTCGCCGTTTCTTTAAGTTACCGCAGCTTGGGCTGGGCTCTTGCGTTGTTTGTGCTGTGGTTTATCGTTGTCGGCCTTGGATTTGTCGTCAAAGCGCGTTTAAGAAAAATAGATTCAGAACGGAAGTAAAAATCCGATCTTTTCTTTCACTTCGCTTAACATTTTCTCCGCCTGACGATTCGCTTCCTCCGCCCCGGCCTTTAACATGTCGCGAATTTCTCCGCTTTTGCGGATTTCCTCATACCGCCTTTGAATCGGCGCCAGCGTATTGACCACATGCTCGGCCAAATCTTGCTTAAATGCGCCGTACCCTTTTCCTTCATACGCTGCTTCGATCTCTGGAATAGACTGGCCTGAACAGTGCGCGTATATGCTGAGCAAGTTGCTGATTTCCGGCTTGTTCTTCTCATCAAATCTAACTTCCGCATCGGAGTCTGTTTTGGCGCGTTTAATTTTTTTCACGATGAGATCCGGTTCATCCAGCATCGATATATAGCTGCCCGGGTTCGGGTTGCTCTTGCTCATTTTTTTGGCAGCGTCGTCCAGCGACATGATGCGGGCCCCGACTTCTGGAATGTACGGATCAGGAATCGTAAACGTTTCGCCGTATCGATGGTTAAAGCGCTGAGCCAGATTTCGAGTCAATTCCAAATGCTGCTTCTGATCGTCGCCGACAGGCACCAAATCAGCATTGTAAATCAATATATCCGCGGCCATCAGAGCAGGATAAACGAACAGTCCCGCTCCTACAGATTCTTTTCCTTCCGATTTTTCTTTATATTGCGTCATTCGTTCCAATTCTCCCATGCCGCTCAGCGTCGTCATGATCCAGCCAAGCATCGCATGCGCTGGAACGTGAGATTGAATGAACAAATTCGCTTTGTTTGGATCGATGCCGCTTGCGACAAACAGCGCAGCCACCGATTCAATTTGCTCTTTCAGCTGCTCCGGATCTTGCGGAACCGTAATGGCATGCATATCAACAACCATAAAAAAACATTCATGAGAATGCTGCAGCTCCACAAAATTTTTCATCGCTCCGATATAATTGCCCAGCGTCAGCTGTCCGCTGGGTTGTATGCCTGACAAAACCCGTTTCATTTCCATCCAACCTTTCTTTTGATTCCAATGTGACATTCCGCACGGCATATCATCACATCTGTTATCATTTTAAGGAATGGCGGATGCAAAGTAAAGATAAACCGGCTTTCGCAATCAGCGTCAGCCGGTCCATGCAAATTAATATGAACGATTAGAAATCAAATTAGACATATTGTAATTCGATTCGAATTGGACGCTCATGCGCAGGCGGTTTTGAAGAACGGCAAAATCGTATAAAATTTCGCCATGCGTCCAGAACTTTTTATAGTTAAGCGATTTCAAAGCCATGTCTTTAAAGCAATGCCATTGATGTTCATTCAATCCGCCTTTTGCAGGCTGCACAATTCCTTCATTCCCTTCAAAAGGATTGTGGCGAATGCCGAACTTGCCGATGGAATTGTTGCGAATCTGAATAAATACAGTCCCGGAATCCAAGCAAGAGAGTTCATCCTTTAATTCTCGAAATACTAAATCTATTTGCCTGGCCAATGACATCGTTTGCAACAAACCACACCTCCTTCAATGGAACTAATAATGCAGTCATTATGCAGGTATTTTCTCTTAGTGCTCAATTACCATTATATAGAATTTGGACATAAAATTCAATGATATTATACATTAATTTTACATTAATGTTTTAATAATATTCTGGTCATTTGACAGAATCCAAGCAGCAGTCATGTATGGACAACCCGAATCATAAGCTAGAGCAGGCCAACTTGTACAAAGGAGCGGACGGCTTCGATGAAATTTTCTCATGCAGTTTTGTTTTTATTTGCGGCGATCATCGTTGCATTCATGTTCATGGTCCATCCAGATCAAGCGCTGCAAGCCGCGCTGAGAGGGATTGCGATCTGGTGGGAAATCTTATTTCCAGCGCTGCTTCCATTCCTTGTTCTAGCCGAAATGATGCTCGGATTCGGCGTGGTTCATTTTATCGGCACATTTTTGGATCCATTGCTGCGCCCGCTTTTTCGCGTTCCCGGCACAGGCGG